>NZ_JBCNFP010000105.1:0-46341 GCF_050481165.1 Paenibacillus cisolokensis | reverse complement strand
CGCCCTCGGCGCGCTGCTCGATCGCTTCCCGAACTTCCGGCCGGCCTTTATCCCTCCCCCATACGTCGGGTTAGTGTAAAATCTCCGTGGGTGTAGGAACTGGAAAAAGCGAACATACAAAAAGAGCTTCTCCCTTGGTAAAGTGATGAACGTTTTGCGGTCATATCATTTTTCATTTATAATGAAAGAACTGATGATAAAAATGTTCTATCAATCGACAAGGGGGGGACTCCATGAACATCAACCAGCTGGAGACGCTGATTACCATATCCAAGACGATGAGCTTCCGCAAAGCGGGCGAACTGCTCAACCTGACACAGCCTGCCGTATCTGCGCAAATCAAAAGCCTGGAGGACGAATTCAAGACGGTGCTGATCGACCGGAACCAGCCGGTTACGCTAACCGATCGCGGGCAGGTGTTCCTGGAGCACGCCGAACGGATACTCGGAATTGTCGAGGAACTGAAGCAAAAGCTGTACGATCTGAATCAGACGCCGCAAGGGCATATCGTATTCGGTACGACCACATCGATCGCAATCCAGATATTGCCGCGCGTCCTGTCCTATTTCCAAAACCAGTTTCCATTGATCAAAACGACGATCCATTCGATGCCATCCTCACAGGTTATGGCCTGCGTGGAGAACGGCACGGTCGATCTCGGCATTACGTACCTGACGGAACGCAATCCGCACCTCGCCTCCTCGGTTCTCTACTACGACACATACGAACTGGTCGTATCGCCCGACCATCCCATGAGCCATCTGCGCCATACAACCATCGAATCGCTACGCGGTATTCCGATGATCATGCTAGCTCCCGACACGATCGGCCGCCGGTTTGTCGATCAGGTGTTCCGCAAACATAATATCGAGCCCAACATCGTCATGGAATTGTCCAGCAGCGAGGAAGTGAAGCGGATGGTCGAAATCAATCTCGGCGCCGCCGTCGTATCCAAATCGACGATCGCCAACGAACTGCGGCTCGGCACGCTGAAGATGATCAAGGTCAACGAGTTCGAAATCAGCCATCCCGTCGGCGTCGTATACAAATCCGGACGTTATTTGAATTCCGCGATGCAGCAATTTTTGAGCGATCTCAAGGGGATGCCGCAAGACCAGTTTATCAGTAGCGAGTAAAACGTGACTTGAGGAGGGATTCCGTTTTGAAATTCGATCTGCACACCCATCACATCCGGTGCGGACATGCCGAAGGTTGCATCGAGGATTACATTCTCGCCGCGATCGAAGCCGGATTGCAAGCGATCGGCATCTCCGATCATTCCCCTTACTTCGCCCATCCGGACGAGCAGCCGCATCCCGGCATTGCGATGGCGCGCAGCGAATTCGCCCGTTACGTCGACGAGGTGCTTCGTCTGAAGGAAGTGTACAAGGACCGGATCGAAGTGCTGCTCGGCGTGGAATCCGACTTCTTCCCCGAGCATGCGGAGATTTACCGCGCGGCATACGAACCGTATCCGTTCGATTACATTATCGGCTCCGTTCACCAGACGAGAGGCGTCAGCATTTTCAACCGCAAACGGTGGAAGGGGCTTGACGAGAAACGCCAAATCGAGGAGAAGGTGCATTATTACGAGCTGATCCGCGATTCCGCGCGCTCCGGGATTTTCCAGATACTCGGCCATATCGATGCCATGAAAGGGTATTATCCGGCATTCTCCGACATCCCGGCCCATGAGGCGGTTGACGAGACGCTTCGCGTGATCGCCGAATGCGGCATCGCGATCGAGGTCAACACCTCCGGCAAAACGAAGGATGCCGGCGGCTGGTACCCGTCCGATGAGATTTTGGAGCGGGCGCGCTATTTCGGCGTCAATGTGACGTTCGGCTCCGACGCCCACAAGCCGTCCAGAGTCGGGGACGAATGGGAGGAAGTCCGGACCAGGCTCAAGGAAATCGGCTTCGACCACTGGGTGTACTACCGCCGCAAGCAGCCTGTGCGGGTCCCGCTATAACAAGTGTCCACTGCCGCGACCCCAAAAAAAGGGACCCGCAAATGCGCGGGTCCAAAAGCTTTATATAAAAAAGGGGGTCTTGTTTATTATAATAGCCCGACAATATGAAAGGACGATAACAGAAGTGTTTCAGTTGTGTAACAAATTGGCCTGCCGCCCTGCCGGCAGAGCGGCCGTTTGATGTGGCTCGTCATCGCCGTCGGCAGCGCCGTGCTGTTCGGGCTGGCGGGCTGGTGGATGAAGGCTTCGCAAATGAACGGCGGCGACAACACGACGCTGCTCCTCGGCCTGTACGCTTCCGGAACGGCCGGATTCGCCGTCCACGCCTCGCTTGCCGGATCGTGGCCGGCGCTCGGAGACTGGCGGATATGGCTCGCGGGCGCGATTATCGGAGCCGGTTCGGCCTGGGGCAACGCCGTTTTTATGAAGGCGCTGGCATACGGGCCCGCCAGTCTGACTTCGCCGCTGACCAATCTCAATATCGCCGCCGTCGTCGCGATGTCCGTTCTCCTCTACGACGAACCGCTCGGCATCGCGGAAGCCGCCGGCATCGCGCTTCTGTTCGCAGCGGTCATCCTGATCTCGATCCGCCGCCATGAACCGCTCACGATCCGCGAGAAGCGCTGGTTCGCCTACGTCGCGCTGGCGATCGTGCTGTTCTCCTTCCGCAACGGCGGCCTTAAAGTGACGGGCGAGCTCGGACTGGCCGACACGCCGATTTTGCTTGTCGGGTACGCGCTTTCGCTGCTATGGTTCGCCGCGGCCGGCATGATCCGGCAGCGGCGCCTCCGCAACGAAACTTCGGCAGAGCGCGGCTTGAGCGGCGGCGCGCTGCGGACCGGTATGCGATACGGACTGCTCGCCGGGCTGTTCTCCTATGCGGGACTGCAATTGTACGCCGTCGCGCTGCAGACCGGCAAAGCGAATTTGGCCGCGCCGATATTCGCCACCAACAGCCTCGTCGTGGCGGCCGGCGCGATTATCGTCTACCGGGAGCGGCTGACGCGAACGCAGTGGCTCGCCTTCGCCTGCATGATCGCCGGGCTGGCGGTTATCCGGCTCTGAACGCGGCCCGGCTTATTGCCGTTTGACGCTGCCGCTGCCCGCCGTATCCTTGCGAAAGACGGACAGCAGCGCGTCGAACAGCCTTTTGCCCCCGATCCGCAGCCGCTGCAGGGCGGTATGCTTCATGACGGAGCCCCATCCGTCATAGATTCCCCCGCTACCGCGCAGAAGACTGTACAGTTCCTGCACCCTGCCGTTAATCGTCTCCAGCTTGACGTCCTCATACCGGCTAATGACGAGCGGGTAAGGAAATCCCGGCTTCGTCTCGCCGAGCTTCGTCTCGTCCGGCTTCATCTCCTCGATCCGGTAACCGAGTCTTTTAAGCTTCTGGCCGATATGGTCCCGGTTTCCGGAATCTTTAAACAACAACCAATGGTATACATTGCGGGGCTTTTCGATTTTATCGCCCTTATGAACGAGCGCATACACCATCTGGGCGTTATGAATCAATAATTCCTCCAGGTCATTCGGAAGCAAATAACGGTAAAACGACCAATCGGAATCGAGCTTACTGTATGCCTGAATCCGCAAATCCGGATAACGGCCGAGCACTTCGCGCAGCTGCGGAAGCCCGCCGGTCCCTTCGCGTCCGTAATAGTAATATTCCAGCCGGGACGGCGTATTGATTCGGCCGATATATACAGCATCCGTCAGCGCCTGCTCCAGTTCCGCTTCGAGCCGGGTGAGCCGGGCGACCGCATCCTGTCTGGCCGCCCTGCTTTTTCCGACCGAATACAGATTGACCGTGACGGACAGCAGCTCGGGCAGACGCTCAAGCGGCGCGTCCGTTCTCCATTCGCAGTTAATCAATATTCGCATCAGTTCCGTGTCGGTTCGGCGTTCGAAGAAACCCCAATCTTCGGTCATGAAGCACCTCTCAGAAGTATTGCACAAAAGTGGTGGATCAGCCCTTATTATACCGTCGACTCCGTCTGCAACCAATGGTTTTTTCAATATTTATCGGATAAAATCGTCCGACGGCAGCGGCGCATCCCATATCCTTGGACGCGATCGGAGGGCAAGAAGTTGCGGAATGATCGCCTCCAGAAGCATATCCAACGAGTGCAACGACCAAAAAGTTACCGAAAACAGCCAAAAACCGGGGGATTACCCCGGTTTTGCCCGTTTATATCCGTCACGGCAAATCGATCAGCATGATCCGGCTGCCGTCCGCCTCGGCCGTCAGCGCAAGCTCCGGCTCGTTCTCGATACGGGCCGAATCCCTGCGCTTCAATACCGTTCCGTCGCCAAGACGGATGCCGCCTTCGATCACAAACAGAAATACGCGTCTTCCTTCCGGTTGTGTGTGCGTCAATGTCGCACCGTTCCGGGGCTCGGCCAGATAGATCGTCATATCCTGATGAATGCGCGCCACCTTGCCGGCTTCCGCGACATGTTCATCCCCGCTGACGACCGGTACGAGCCGGTCTTGCAGCGACGCTGTGTCGAATTGCGTCGTCTCGTAAGACGGCGTCAGTCCGTTTTTCTCCGGTATAAACCACATTTGCAGCAGTTCCAGCGGCTCGTCCTTGGACGCATTATGCTCGGAATGAAAAATGCCGGTGCCGGCCGACATCCGCTGAATGCCTCCCCAGCCGGTCTGCGCCGCATTGCCGATGCTGTCCCGGTGCTGCAGCCGGCCCGAAAGCACGACCGTAACAATTTCCATTTCTTTATGCGGGTGCATGCCGAATCCGGTTCCGGGCGCAATCCAGTCGTCGTTCAGA
The DNA here is from genome assembly GCF_050481165.1 of Paenibacillus cisolokensis. Classification (NCBI taxonomy): domain Bacteria; kingdom Bacillati; phylum Bacillota; class Bacilli; order Caryophanales; family Paenibacillaceae; genus Paenibacillus; species Paenibacillus cisolokensis. The sequence continues at coordinate 41,577 of NZ_JBCNFP010000105.1, read as the reverse complement.
ACGCGCATCGGCCCGAATTGAAGATTGTGCGGATCGTAGTATTCCGCAAACGAAAAGCTGAAGCTGGAACGAAGCCACCCATGATTCGTCCGATAGCGTCCTTCAGCCGGAAAACGCTGAATCATCGTCGATCTCTCCTTGTCTGTCTATAAGCACCAGGTTGTATTCGTCACTTTTTCTGGCTGCATTCATCATAATCAATTAACTTACCTTTGTCAAGTTGGTATTAATTAATTAGTTATAGGCAAATAATAAGCATTAGAAGCGCGGAAAAATGCATCCGGTATGATTAGCGCTTACGTTTTGTTAGTTCATATGTTACAATATAGTTATAAAGCGGGGTGATACGGTTGGACTATTCAAGAATGTGCCCAAAATACGAATCGGCTATCGAATTGCTCGGCAAGAAATGGACGGGTTTGATCATACGCGTGCTGTTGGGCGGCCCGAAACGCTTTAAGGAAATTAAAGAACAAATTCCCGAAATGAGCGATAAAATGTTGACCGACCGCATGAAGGAACTGGAGCAGATGGAGATCGTCAAACGTACCGTCTATCCTGAAATGCCCGTTCGGATCGAATACGAACTGACCGAAAAAGGAAAGGCGCTCGAGCCGGTCATTTGCTCCATTCAGACATGGGGAGAAAATTGGATGTAGGAAGCGCCGGCCTAGCGGTCAGCGCAGAAAAAGAGACTGCCGGATTCATTTCCCGGCAGTCTCTTTTTCTAGGGTTCGCATGCCGAAAGCCCTGATCGGGCCCCGGCATTTTCTATCGTTACATCCCCAGCCATTTCCGGAACAAGTGCTTCGTCGTGTCTTTGTTGATCGCCGCGATCGATGTCGTAAGCGGAATGCCTTTCGGGCAGGAGCGGACGCAGTTCTGCGAGTTCCCGCATCCTTCGATGCCGCCATCCTCCATCAGCGCCTCGAGCCGCTCTTCCTTATTCATCTCGCCGGTCGGATGGGCGTTGAACAGCCGAACTTGCGAAATGGCCGCCGGGCCGATGAAGCTGCTCCGCTCATTCACGTTCGGGCAAGCTTCCAGACAGACGCCGCACGTCATGCACTTGGACAGCTCATACGCCCATTGCCGCTTCGTTTCCGCCATCCGCGGTCCCGGTCCGAGATCGTACGTGCCGTCAATCGGAATCCACGCTTTTACCCGTTTGAGGGCGTTGAACATCCGCTCGCGGTTGATGACCAGGTCGCGAACGACCGGGAACGTGCGCATCGGCTCCAGGCGAATCGGCTGCTCCAGCTTGTCGATGAGGGCGCTGCATGCCTGGCGCGGCTTGCCGTTGATCACCATCGAGCAAGCGCCGCACACTTCTTCCAGACAGTTCGATTCCCAGCATACCGGCGACGTTTTCTGACCGTCCGCTTTTACCGGGTTGCGTTGAATCTCCATCAGGGCGCTGATTACGTTCATATTGGGACGATACGGAATTTCGAACTCTTCCGTATACGGCTGCGAATCGGGCGTATCTTGACGTCTAATGATCAGCTTTACCGTTTTTTGTGCAGTTTCCGCCATCGCTTGTCTCTCCTTTCCGCTTACTTCTTCTTATCTGTCGTATAGTCGCGTTTGCGCGGCGGAATCAGCGACACATCGACATCTTCGTACGAAATTTCCGGTCCGTCCGGCGTCCACTTCGCTTTGGTCGTTTTCAGGAATTGCTCGTCATTGCGCTCGGGGAATTCCGGCTTGTAGTGAGCGCCGCGGCTTTCGTTACGCAGCAGCGCGCCTTTCGTCATCGCCTCGGCCAGCTCCAGCATGTTCCACAGCTGGCGGGTGAAAGATGCGCCGGCATTGTTCCATTTTGCCGTATCGTTAATATTGATCTTCCGGTAACGCTGCTTCAATTCTTTGATTTTGTCGATCGTTTCTTCCAGCTTCTTATTAAACCGGACGACGGTCATATTGTTCGTCATCCACTCGCCGAGCTCCTTATGCAGCACATAGGCGTTCTCGTTGCCGTCCATGGCGAGAATGTCCGCATATTTGTCTTCCTGACGCTTCTTCTCCCGATCGAATACGGCAGAAGAAATATCTTCGGCCGACTTGGACAGTCCTTTAATATATTCGACCGCCTTCGGACCGGCCACCATGCCGCCATAAATAGCCGACAGCAGCGAGTTCGCGCCGAGACGGTTGGCCCCGTGATATTGATACTCGCACTCGCCGCAGGCGAACAGGCCGGGAATATTCGTCATCTGGTTGTAGTCGACCCACATGCCGCCCATCGAATAGTGAACGGCCGGGAAAATTTTCATCGGAATTTTACGCGGATCGTCGCCCATAAATTTCTCGTAAATTTCGATGATGCCGCCGAGCTTCACGTCCAGTTCCTTCGGATCTTTGTGCGACAGGTCGAGATAAACCATGTTTTCGCCGTTGATGCCAAGCTTCAGGTCCACGCACACATGGAAAATTTCCCGGGTCGCGATATCGCGCGGCACCAGGTTGCCGTATGCCGGATATTTCTCCTCCAGGAAGTACCACGGTTTGCCGTCCTTGTACGTCCAGACCCGTCCGCCCTCGCCGCGCGCCGATTCGCTCATCAGCCGCAGCTTGTCGTCGCCGGGAATCGCGGTCGGGTGGATTTGAATGAATTCGCCGTTGGCGTAATACACGCCTTGCTGATAAACGGCGCTCGCCGCCGTACCGGTATTAATAACCGAGTTGGTCGTTTTGCCGAAAATGATGCCCGGTCCGCCGGTCGCCAGAATGACGGCATCGGCCGCAAAAGTATGCACTTCCATCGAGCGGAGGTCCTGGGCCGTAATGCCGCGGCATACGCCCTCTTCGTCGAGCACCGCGCTGAGAAACTCCCAATGCTCGCGCTTCGTAACAAGACCGGCAGTCTCCCAACGGCGCACTTGCTCGTCCAACGCGTAAAGCAGCTGCTGGCCGGTCGTCGCTCCCGCGAAAGCGGTGCGGTGATGCTTCGTCCCCCCGAACCGGCGGAAATCGAGCAGCCCTTCCGGCGTCCGGTTGAACATGACGCCCATCCGGTCCATCAGATGGATAATGCCCGGCGCCGCTTCGCACATCGCTTTAACCGGCGGCTGGTTCGCCAGAAAGTCGCCCCCGTACACCGTATCGTCGAAGTGCTCCCACGGCGAGTCGCCTTCTCCCTTCGTGTTGACCGCGCCGTTGATGCCGCCTTGCGCGCAAACCGAATGGGACCGCTTAACCGGCACAAGCGAGAACAGCTCGACATGTATGCCCGCTTCCGCCGCTTTGATCGTCGCCATCAATCCGGCCAGACCGCCGCCGACTACGATGATATTATTTTTAGCCATTTCGTTTCGCTCCTTGTCCTCGTACTATCCGATGCTGATCAGCGCCGCTGCGGCGTCTGCAGCTTCCTTGAACTCATCGCCGCGGAAGGCGACGATCGACAGCAGGAACAACGCCGATACAATTACGAATACGCCCATCCATACATAAGAAGAGATGCGCTGCGCCCGCGGGCCGACCGTAATGCCCCATGCGACGAGGAACGACCACATGCCGTTGGCGAAATGGAACACCGCCGACAGTACGCCGATCGTATAGAGTACGATCATCGCCGGGTTGCTGAAGATCTGATGCATCGTCGCCCCGAGCTCTTCATGGGAAATCGCGCCGATCGCCACCTGGAAACGGGTCTCGTAGACGTGCCAGAAAACGAAAATAAATGTAATGACCCCCGTTATCCGCTGCAGCGCAAAAGCCCAGTTCCGCCCGTATCCGAACCGTCCGACGTTCAGGTCGGACTGGTACGCGATGTACAGCCCGTAAACGCCGTGGAAAATGAGCGGAAGGAAAATGCCGAAAATCTCGAGGAAGAGCACAAGAGGCAACCCTTGCAAAAAGGAGACGCTCCTGTTGAATCCTTCCAAGCCGCCCTCGAATGCCGTGTAGTTCGTAATGGCATGCTCCACGAGGAACAGGCTGAGCGGGATCACGCCAAGCAGAGAGTGAAGCTTGCGCGAGTAATACGAGTTCCCATTCATAATCGTTGCTTTTCTCCTTTCCAGACTGTGGATACCTTTAAACAAACCTTTACCATTTTACCCCCCGGCCTGCAGGCCGTCAACAACAGTCGACACAAAATAGTCACACTTTATATCGTACCCCTTTTGCGCTTATAATGGAATTGCTTATTCCGTATAAATCGTTATAACTACTGTGCATAAGAAGGGTTGATCTCGGTGCTCGAAAATTTGCACGTATTCGCCGCTGTCGTCGAACATTCCAGCATGAACAAGGCGGCTGCCGCCCTCAATCTTTCGCAGCCGGCGCTATCGCGCAAAATCGCCAAACTGGAAGAAGAGCTCGGCGTCGAACTGTTCCGCCGGATCGGCAAACGGCTCGAATTGACGCGGGTCGGCCAGCTCACCTACGATTATACGCTGGAACTGAGGCAAGCCCACCGCCGTTACCTTCAGAAAGTCGAAGAGTTTCGAAAGGCGGGCCGCACGCCGCTGACAATCGGGGCCAGTCTGACGACGCTGCAGACGACACTTCCCGATATTATACAGGCGCTGACGGCCAGCCATCCCGAATTCGACATTAAGGCCATTACCGGCAAAACCCACGAAATCGTGACGCTTGTCCGGGAGCACAAGGCGGAAATCGGCATCGTCGCTTCTGCGATCGACGATCCTTTGCTCCGCTGCGTGCCGCTGTTCGACGATCATCTGCTGCTCGTGCTGCCGCGCAATCAGGTCGTTACCGACCGCGGCATGATGACGATCGAAGATCTCGACGGCTTTCCGATGATTCTGTTCTCGCGCGGGACATGGTACCGCATTCTGACCGACGAGTTGTTCGACAAATATCACCTTCAACCGGATGTCAAAATGGAGATCGATTCGTTCGAAGCGATTTTGCGGCTGCTTCATACTTGCCGCGCGGGCACACTGCTGCCCCGCTCGTATATGCGCCCGCAGTTGCTCGAAAACAACGAACTGACTGTCGTGACGATCCGCGAGCTGGAAGAGACGAAGCGTACGACATCGCTGATTTATTCCGAATCGTTCGATTTTGCGCCGTCGATTCGAATGTGGATTAACGAGGTTTCGGCCCGTTATACGCGCGGCATCGGCCGCTAGACGGACGGGCGTTGGATACGCTTGCTATCTATAGCTTATCCCAAATCCGCCGCTCCCAAATCGGATCGTCAGGCATTCGCGCTTATATAATTGAAATCCGCCTCGAAATCAAGGCGGAATGCATTAAGTTTTTTTCATCTTTTTTTAATAAACCGGCCGCAAGCCGCAGGAACGGTCGGATTCGTCCCTCCCTGGTAATGGGTGGGCCTGCGGATTTATGTTACGGTGGAAACAGAAGACCGATTCAAAGTCATGGGAGGTTGTGACGATGATGACGATAAACACTGTCAAAACCGGAACGATGCGGATCGCGCTGGCCGTTTGCCTGACGTTTTCGGCCGTATTGCCTGCCGGCTTGACCGCACAGGCCGAGGCCGTGCAGCCTTCGTCCGGCAAAGCCGAGGCAATCATCGCAACAGGCATGCAGCTGATCGGCACTCCTTATGTGTTCGGCGCCAAATCGGGGCAAACGGACGCCTTCGATTGCTCCTCCTTCACCCAATATGTATTCCGCCAGAACGGCATCGAGCTTCCGCGCTCGTCCAGACAGCAGGCCGAGGTCGGAACGGCCGTGGCGAAAGACGAGCTGCAGGCAGGGGACCTCGTCTTCTCCGATACGAACCGCGACGGCGTCATCAACCATGTCAGCATTTACGCCGGTGACGGCAAATTGCTGCACACTTACAGAGCCGGAATCGGCGTAACCGTGTCCGATTTTGAAGGCAGCACCTGGGACAAGACGTTCGTTACCGCACGCCGCGTGCTTCCCCAAGAGAGCGTCCAGGGCGACGCCGCAACGGATCCCGGTGTCGGCGCGCCTCTTTTCGGCGGAGCTTCTGACAGCCGCGGCCACGATCGCGATGATGACCGGCCGTCATCCGACTGACGGTCAACGGCTTACCGCCGCTTCGAAATTTTCGATCTGCTCGTTCGTGCCGATGACGACCATTATATCTTTCTCCTCCAGCACGTCGGCGGCGGTCGGCGCGATAATGATGCCGCCCCGCAGCTTGTTGATCGCGACGATGCTGCAGCCGTAGCGTGCGCGCGGATTCAGCTCCTTGAGCGTCTTGCCGCTCATCTCCTTCGGAACGGCCAGTTCCGCTATCGTATATTCCTTGGACAGCTCGATATAATCGAGCAAATTGGGGGATACGAGCTGATGGGCCACGCGCACGCCCATATCCCGCTCCGGATAGATGATCCGGTCGACGCCGATCTTCTCCAGCACCCGTCCGTGCAATTCGCCCAAAGCCTTGACGACGACCTGCTTCACGCCGAGGTCTTTAATCAGGATGGACGTCATAATATTGGCCTGGATGTCGTTCCCGATCGCGACGACCGCGCAGTCAAAGTTGCGGACGCCGAGCGAGCGGAGCACATCTTCATCCGTGGAATCGGCGACAACGGCATGGGTCAGCACGTCGCTCATCTCCTCGACCGCCTCTTCATCCTTGTCGATGCCGAGCACCTCGTATCCCAGCTCCACGAGCTCCCGCCCGAGGCTGGAGCCGAAGCGCCCCAGTCCGATAATGACGAATTGATTCATTTTCATCGTAACGTCCATTCTCCTATCCGATCGTAATTTTCCCTTCCGGATGCCGGAACGGTTCCTTGTCGGTGCGCGTTCCGAGCGCGTAAGCGAGCGTCAGCGGCCCGAGACGTCCGGCGAACATCGTAAGCGAGATGATCGCTTTCCCGATGTCGGTCAGCTCGGGCGTCAGCCCGACGGACAATCCGACCGTTCCGAACGCCGACGTCGCTTCGAATAAAATGGCGAGAAACGGCTGGTCTTCCGTTGCCGTCAAAATCATCGTGACGCCGATGACGAGCGCGAGCGACAGCATCGTAATGGCAAGCGCCTTAAAGACCCGTTCCTGGCCCAGCCGATAACGAAAGATAACGATGTCTTCGCGTCCGCGAATCATGGCGATAACGGCATACACCAGCGTCGCGAACGTCGTCGTCTTGATGCCGCCCCCGGTCGATCCGGGCGATGCGCCGATAAACATCAGAATAATGATAAAAAATAGCGTCGCCTGTCTCAGTTCTCCGATCGGCAGCGTGTTGGCTCCGGCCGTCCGGGGGGTGACCGACTGGAAGAACGAAGCCAGCGCTTTGCCGCCCCAGCCAAGCTGCCCGAGCGTATTCGGATTCGTAAACTCGAACAGGAAAATGACCGCGGCGCCGACCGCGATAAGCAATCCCGTCGTCGTCAGCACAACTTTGGAATGCAGCGACAACCGCTTGCTCCGGCGGTATTCCATCACATCCGCCAGAACGGCAAAGCCCGCCCCGCCAAGGATAATGAGCAGCATCGAAACGATATTGACCGCCGGGTCCGCCGCGTAGGACGTCAGGCTGTTGAATCCGCCCATCAGGTCGAAGCCGGCATTGTTGAACAGCGACACAGCGTGGAAAACGCCGTAATATGCGGCTTGGCCGGGCGGCATCTCGAACAGAAAACGGATCGTGAACAAGACCGCCCCCGCCAGTTCGATCGTAACCGTATAAAGCACGACTTTCCGGATAAGCCGCACGATGCCTTCCGTCGTCGCCTGGTTCATCGCTTCCTGCAAGATGAGCCGTTCGCGGAACGATATCCGCTTGCGCAGAATGAGCGCGAAAAGCGTTGCCATCGTCATGAAACCGAGTCCGCCGATTTGAATCAAACCCAATATGACGATCTGCCCGAATGGCGTAAAGAACGTGCCGGTATCGACGACGACGAGCCCGGTTACGCATGTTGCGGAAGTGGCCGTAAAAAACGCGTCGATCAGACGCAGCCGCTGCTCCCCCTCGACAGCGATCGGCAGCGACAGCAGAACGGTCCCGAGCAGAATGATCAGCGCAAAGCCGCATACGAGGACGCGGGGAGGCGACCCGTTCCACAAGCTCATTCGTTGTTTGCCCATATAAACGCTCCTTTCCACCGCTGCAGCCCGTTCCGGCTTTTTTGTGCAACAAAAAAAGCACTGGAAACCCAATGCTGTCAGCGATGAGTCCTAGTCCGTCAGCCTGCGAGGTTAGCTGTCGGGTTCGGGCCGGACAGGCGGCCCTATTCGAATGACGGCAAACGTCTCGAAATTCACCCCAAGTTGCGGCTGAGCCGGCGCCCGGATACGAGCGGCGCGTCAGCGGCAACAATACGTATGGTTCCCCCGTTTTCACTTGGAAATTCGGCTGTTCTATTCGGTTTATCGCTCCGCGGCAGGAGCTCGAATCCGATTATAATCGCTTTCCCGTTACCGTTACAAATCGCTCCATTCCGAAATTGCAGCCGTTTTTGATACAAAAACCGAAATGGCGCCGGCATAATGGGCTGTTTCGGCATAGATTTGAAACAAAAGCTCGTCAACGCGGCGACTGTCTGCGGATTGCGTTGGTACAATTAGGGAAGCTTATGATAAAGTACTTGTATGCGGTTTATTTCGGAAAAAACGCGACAGGAGGCGGACATATGAACGAAATTCGGCATCAGGCGGAATGGAGGCGCTGGGCCTGGCTGGGGGCGGCGGGCGCGCTGCTGTTTGTCCTGTTTCAGGTGCTGCCCGCCACATCGGATTCCTCCTTCCGCGATCAGACGGAACCGGTCATCGCGAAGCGCGAGGCCGAACGGCAAGCCTCCGATTTTGCTTCCCGGCATTTCGGCACAGCTCCCCTTTCGGCCCACGCCGTGCACCAGTCCGACCGGCTCATGTACGGATACTTGATGAAAGAAAAGCTGTACGAACCTTTCAGGCACGATTACGAAGCCCGTTTTCCGACCGACACTTATCAGGCGACGCTGCGCCTGCCGGACAAGAAAACGCTGTTCGTCCACGTACATATGACATCCGGCGAAATCGTCGGCTGGCGGCTGTTCAACGATTCGCTGGCAGAGGAAACGGCAGCACTCGAGGAATCGAAGACATTGGACATGGCGAGAGCTTTCGCCGAAACGCGGGGCTTCCGGGCCGAAGAACTGCGGGAGGGGTACGTCAACCGGGCGGGAGAAGCGGTATTGGAGCCCCAAGGCTACCGGATCGGCGAGGCGCGGCTGCGTCTTGTGATCGGAATCGGAACGTCGGACGAAGGCCAGCCGGTCGTCACGAAATATAAAGCGGTGTTCGAGGTTCCCGAACGTTACCAGGCGTACGTCGCCGGGCAGGATCGGCTGGCCTCCCGGTTGACGCTGTTCGGCAACCTGCTAATCAGCGGGGTCATGGCGATTGTGGCTGCCGTCATCGCCGTCCTGTACCGGAAGCGCATCTCGTTTGGAAGGGGTGTCGTGCTGACACTGCTGTTTCTGGCATGTTATCTTGTCAACCAGTTCAATATGGCGGACGGCATGCGCGCCAGCTTCGGCGAGGACCCGCGGGCAGAGCTTCTCTATACGGGGGGGATGGCGCTGACCGTCGTGCTGACTGTGCTGCTCGGCTTCGCCGTCTACTTCTCGCTCGTTGCCGGCGACGGCTTGTGGCGGGCGCAAGGCTGCGGCCTGTGGCCGAAATTCGGCGAAGCCGGCTTCGGCGCCCATGTGTGGCAGAGCATGAAGATGTCCTATCTGTTCGCCCTGATCCTGCTCGGCGCGCAGACGGTCATTCTGTTCGCGCTGGAACGTTCGACCGGCGCATGGTCGACGAGCGACCCTGCGCAATCGCCCTATAACCTCCGCATCGTATGGCTGTATCCGCTGCTCGCCTGGGCGGCGGCGATATCCGAAGAAGCGGTGTACCGGCTGTTCGGCATCGGACTGCTGCGCAAATGGTTGCGCAGCACCTTCGCCGCGGCGCTCGTGCCGACCGTCATCTGGGCGCTCGGACATGTCGCGTATCCGATCTATCCGGCGACGACGCGCCTGATCGAGCTGACCGTCATCGGGCTCGCCATGAGCTGGCTGTTCCTTCGCTACGGCTTTATTGCCGCCGTATTTACGCATGCGATTATGAACAGCATTCTGATGGCGGTGTCGCTTGTCTTCCTCGGTTCGGCCGCCAATCTGGCGACGGCGGCCGTTTATTTGGCGCTGCCGGTCGCAGTGGCCTGGGTCCTCAAGCGGCTTCACGACAAAAAAAGCGGGAGGCATCCGCAATTTACGGTTCCTCCCGAAGCGCCTCGATAATTTGCTTCGCCAGCTTGTCGCCGATGGACAGAGGCCGGAAATCTTCCACGCTGGCCTCTTTTATTTTTTTGATCGAGCCGAAATGCTTCAGCAGCAGCTTGCGCCGCTTCTCGCCGATGCCGGGTATCGCGTCCAGCCGGGAGGCGATCATCGACTTGCCCCGCTGCTCCCGGTGGAACGTGACCGCGAAGCGGTGCACCTCGTCCTGAATGCGCTGCAGCAGGTAAAACTCCTGGCTGTCGCGCGGCAGCGGCACCACTTCCGCCGATTCGCCGACGATCAGCTGGGACGTCCGGTGCTTCGCGTCCTTCGCCAGACCGCAGACCGGAATCGACAGCCCGAGCTCGTTCTCCAGCACGTCGATCGCCGCCGCGATCTGACCTTTGCCGCCGTCGACGACGATCAGCTCCGGCAGCGGCAATCCTTCCTTCAGCACGCGCTCATAACGGCGCCGCACCACTTCCCGCATCGTCTCGTAATCGTCGGGCCCTTTCACGGTGCGCACCTTGTATTTCCGGTATTCCTTCCGGTCCGGCTTGCCGTCGGTAAAGACGACCATCGCCGATACCGGATTCGTCCCCTGGATATTGGAGTTGTCGAACGCCTCGATGCGCCGGATGTACGGCAGACCGAGCCATTGCGCGAGCCCCTGGACGGCTTTGACGCTCCGTTCCTCATCCCGCTCGATGAGCCGGAATTTCTCTTCCAGCGCCACTTTGGCGTTTTCTTCGGCCATCCGCACGACATCCCGCTTTTTGCCGCGCTTCGGCATGAACACCTTGACGTTCAGCCAATTTTGCAGCGCCGCGCAAACTTCTTCCGCATGGGTTCCGGCTTCGTCGTCTCCGGCCGGCAGCGGCAGAAAAATTTCCCGCGGCAGCGCCGGATTTTCGCTGTAATATTGCGAGACGAACGTCATAAAATCGTCATACGGCTCGCCGTAGAAAGGAAACGTCGTCGTATGACGCTCGATCAGCTTGCCTTGGCGCATGTACAAAATTTGCACGCACATCCAGCCTTTGTCGACGGCGAAGCCGAACACGTCCCGGTCAAGCGAGTCGGTGAGCGTAATTTTCTGCTTCTCCATCACGGCGTCGATCGCCGCGATCTGATCCCGGAACTCCTTGGCGCGCTCGAATTCGAGCGCTTCGGCCGCCGCCTCCATCTTGCGCTGCAGCTCGGCCTTCACTTCGTCATGACCGCCGGCGAGGAAGCGGGTAATTTCCTGCACCATCTTCTCGTACTTGTCCGGCTCGACCTCGAACTCGCACGGCGCGATGCATTGGCCGAGATGATAGTACAGGCATACTTTGTCCGGCAGCGTCTTGCATTTGCGCAAAGGATAAATCCGGTCGAGCAGCTTCTTCGTCTGCTGTGCGGCAAAAGCGTTCGGATACGGTCCGAAATATTTCCCCTTGTCCTTGACGACGCGGCGCGTCACCTCCAGACGGGGATGCCGCTCGTTCGTAATTTTGATATACGGGAACGACTTGTCGTCCTTGAGCAGCACGTTATAGCGAGGGTGATGTTTCTTGATCAGATTGCACTCGAGGATGAGCGCCTCCATGTTGTTCGCGGTAACGATATATTCAAAATCGCGGATTTCCGAGACGAGCCGCTGCGTCTTCCCGTCATGACTGCCGTTGAAATAGGAGCGGACGCGATTTTTCAGCACTTTCGCCTTGCCGACGTAAATAATTTTGCCTTCGGCGTTTTTCATCAGATAACATCCCGGCTGATCCGGGAGCAGCGCCAGCTTGTGCCGGATATGTTCGGCCGACTGCTTGCGCGCTTCTTCCGATTGCGGCGCTTCTTCATGAACCGGCCGTTCTTCCATTTGACTTCCGTTCCTTTCCGTAGAGAATCTGTAACCTATTGTACCACAGCCGCCCGGAATCGGTCGAAATCTCTGTGCCCGAAATCCGTTTATCTTTACAATAATCCGTTCGTTTGGGTATACTAAGGGAAGCGATTGACTGAAGGAGGAGCTGTCATCCATGCAGAACGCCAACGTATCCGATCCTCGGCAGCATGTGAATGAGGAACCGCGCAACGACTTCCTCGACCTCGTCGTCGGCTTCGGCGGCATGGCCACGTTTATGGTCGTCGTGTTCACTGTCGCTGTCATCGTGAAATTTATTATTTCCTGAACGGCAGCGCACAGGCAAGAAGCTCCGCAACCGTCCTTTCCGGACCGGTGCGGAGCTTCTTGTTGTATCCGGCTGTTCAGCCTTTGATGCCGGACAGCGTCACGCCTTCGATAATATAACGCTGGCCGATAATATATACGATCAGGACGGGAATGAGCGCGATCGACGCGCCGGCCATCATAAGCGTCCAGTCCGTGGCGTACATGCCCCGGTACAGGTTCAGCATCATCGGCACGGTGAACTTGTCCGGACTGTTCAGAAAAATGAGCGGATAAAAGAAGCTGTTCCACATGCCGAGGAAGGTGAAGATGCCGAGCGCCGACAAGGCCGGCTTGATCAGCGGCAGCATGATGCGCCAGTAGATCGTCCAGCGATGCGCGCCGTCCACGATCGCCGCCTCCTCCATTTCCTTCGGAATCCCTTTGAAAAACTGCCGCAGCAAGAACACCCCGAACGCATTCAGCATCGAAGCCGGCACGATGATCGACAAATGCGAATCGAGCCAGCCGAATTCCTTCAGCATCAGGTAAAGCGGAATGATCGTCACTTGCCCCGGCACCATCATCGTCGCCAGAAACAGGATGAACAGCGGCTCGCGCAGCGGAAACCGGATTTTCGCGAAAGCGTAGGCCGCCATCGAGCAGGTGAGCAGTTGCATGACGACGACGATGACGTTGATATAGAAGCTGTTGAAGTAAGCGCGGCCGAACGGCAGCGCCGTCAATGACGTTTTGAAGTTGGTCCAGATGAACGGATCGGGAATCCACTTCGGCGGTACGATAAACACTTGCGACAAATCTTTGAGCGCGCTGAGCACCATCCATACGAACGGCAGCGCCATCAGGCAGGCTCCCAATATCAGCACAAGATGAAGCGCGATCGCCGACAGGCGTATACCTCTGGTCTGCATGGCAACCTCCTAGTCTTCGTAATGAACCCAACGCCGCGACATGCGCATCTGAAACAGCGTCAGCGACAAAATGATAATGAACAGGGTAACGGCCGCCGCCGTGCTTTTGCCGAATGTAAAGTCGACGAATGCCGTTTCGTATATATGAAACACCATCGTATAGCTCGCTTTGGCCGGTCCGCCGGACGTCATGACGAACGACTGGTCGAACACCTGGAACGAGCCGATAATGGTCATAATGGTCACGAAGAAGGTTGTAGGCGACAGCAGCGGCACGGTGATATGTCTCAGCTGCTGCCATTTGCTGGCGCCGTCGATCTGCGCCGCTTCGTAATAGGAGGCCGAAATGCCCTGCAGACCGGCAAGAAACAGCACCATGTTGCCGCCGATCCCCATCCAGATGCTCAGGATCGCGATGGACGGCATGACGAACCGGGTATCGGTCAGCCAGCGCGGCCCTTCGATGCCGAACCATTCCTTCAAATACAGATTGATCAGGCCGAAATCGGCGTTGAACAGCCACATGAAGACGACGGCGACGGCGACGGACATCGTAATGTTAGGCATGAAATAGATGAGCCGGTACAAAATTTTTCCCCGCACCCGGTTCAGCCCGATCGCGACGAGCATCGCGAGCAGAATGCCGGTCGGCACCGTCAGCACCGTATAATAGAGCGTATTGACAAGCGCGATGCGAAACTCCTCGTCCTTGAACTGCATCATGAAATTTTCGAAGCCGATAAATTTCCGTTCCCCGAAGCCGTCCCATGTCATCAAGCTGAGCACAAAGGACGATACCAGCGGGATGAGCGAAAACAGCAGCAAGCCGATCAATTGGGGGGTGATGAACAGGAAGCCCCACAGGCTGTCCGCCGTCTTCGCCTTGATCGCCGGCCTTCCGGCGTCCGGCGTTAAGGAGGGCGGGGCTCCGGTCCCCGCCGCCGTTCTTTCGTTCATATCGCTTCCCCTTTCCGTTTGCCCGAAGCGCTACTTGCCGCTGTTGTATTCCTCGATCATCCGGTTGGCCATATCCTGAATTTCCTTCAACGCCGCATCGAGCTCCCCGCCCTTGAGCCAGAGCGCCTCGAACTTCGACGTAATTTCCGAGCTGAGCCCCGGAATGCCCGCTTCGAACGGCGTCAGCGCATAGCCGATTTCACGCGCGTCCAGGAAGAACTGCGCATGCTCCGGCAAGTTGCCTTCCAAGACGACCTCATCCGCGCCCTTTATCGACGGTACGGCGTTGCCGCCGCCCTGGAGGCGGAAAATTTGCCCTTCGCGGCTGACGAATTCGGACAGGAAGGTGTACGCCGCTTCCTTATGCTTCGTCGCCTTGTTCATGACCATATAGGCGGTCGCGATGCCGGCCGGCTCAATGCGGTTGCCGGTATTGGTCGGCCAGGTGACGATGTCGTATTCCAGACCGGTGTTCTGCTTGAACAGCGGCAAGTACCACCGTCCTGCGGCGACGAAGCCGACCTGGTTGGACATGAACATCGCATCCCCGCCCTGCCCTTTCGGCAGCGTGCCGGAGAACGTAATGTTTTTCGACTGGACGTTGTCGTACAGAAATTTGAAAGCCTCCATCGCCTTCGGATCGTCGTAGGCGACGAATTTGCCTTCGTCGTTGTAAACTTTACCGCCGTTGGACGTTACCCAGCTGTGATAGCTGCCCCAGCCGTTATCCAGCACGTAGCCGTATTTCCCGGCCTCGCGGATTTTGTCGGTCATCGCCTTGAAGGCGTCCCACGTCCATTCGCCTCTCTCCTGCAAATCGGCCGGCATTTCGGTAACGCCCGCTTCCTTCAGCACCTTCTTGTTGTACCAGAGAATGAGCGGGTTGTTGTCGACCGCCACGCCGTAAATTTTGCCGTCCCGTTTGGCCGCTCCCCACAGCCCTTCGAAGAAGTCGTCCTCCTTGATAATGCTGCTCTCCGCTTGCATGAGCGGCGTCAATTCCTCGATGCTTTTGTTTTCGATCAGCTTCACGATCGTGCCGTCGCCCGCGTAGAACACGTCAGGCGCCGTGCCGCCGCTTAACTGCGTCAATATTTTTTGTTCGTATTCGCCGGGGATCGGAATCAGTTCCGCTTCAATGTCCGGATGCTTCTTGTTGAATTCTTTGGTGAAATCCTGGAATCTTGTCAATTCGCCGGGATTGCCCCAGGTTGCCCATTTGATCTTCACTTTCTCCTGCTTGCCGCCTTCCCCGCCTTCCGCGGCGCCGCCGCTTCCTCCCGATGCGCATGCCTGCAGCAGAACGGCCAACACAAGCGCCAGCGCAGCCAACGTACCTTTAACCTTCTTCATCTCCTATTCCCCCGTTTCGAATTCGTAATGGTTTCGGCCATATGCGCATTACTGTTGTAAACGCTTTAATTATAAAAAAACGTTCTCTCCTCCGTTAACTTCTTATGTTCCGAAATCGTGTCTTGTTTTCCGACTGTCCGTATTTCTTCCTTTACCGGAGAGCCCCTGATATTCCGCAGGCGTCATGCCGACCGTTTTTTTGAACTGCTTGCTGAAATATTTGACATCGTTGAATCCGGACTGCTCCGCCACCTCGTACACGCGCAGCGACGAGTTGCGCAGCAGCTCCTTCGCCCGCTTCAGCCGCAAAGCGATCAAGTAGTCGATAAAGTTTTGCCCCGTTACCCGCTTGAACATTTCGCTGAAATAATTGCGGCTGACGCATACCCAGTCGGCCACCTGCTGCAGGGAGATCGACTCGGTGTAATGCTCATCGATGTACTGCAGCGCCTGCATGACGATCCGCTCGTGCAGCGACCGGTTCGGCCGCGCGTTGTCGTCGAAGCTCCACAGCTCGCGGAAGCAGTTCCGGATATGGCGTTCGATATCCGCCTTGTAGCGCAGACGGCTCAGCTCGCAAATATGGCGGACCGCCTCCGCCCCGGCGCCCTTGCAGAGCGCGAACAGGCCCAGCAGTTCCTCCGCTTCCCGCATGACGCCCGTACGCGTGCGTTCTCCGGGCGTCCATCTGGCGATCATCGCGTCCAGCTCCCGCTCCGCTTTCGAGCGGAACCCGGCGGTCAGCGCTTCCTTCAGCGCGTTCATCGCCGACATGCCGCTTCCGTCGTCAGAACCGCCCTTGTCGCGGCAGCCGGCGGCGCCATGGAAGCCGTCCTTATCCCGTTGTGCGGCCAGATGAAGCCGGCCCGGACCGGTGAAGAAGGCGAGGGCCAGCGCTTTCTTGGCTTCCGTATAGGCCTGGCGCAGCTTCTCGACCTCGCTGTGCGGGCGGCTTGCGGCAAGCGAATACGGATAAGCGGCGGCTCCTTCCTGCCGCTCCAGGAACGTCTCCGCTTGCTCGCGAAAGCGCTGGCCGCTCTCCTGCGCCGCGGGCACGAGCGCAAGCAGCGTATCCGGCCGCAGCTGGACGGTCAGCGCCCCGGGGAACAGCTGTCCGAACCGCCGGCGGAGCGACTCTCCCTGTTCGGAGAGCGCATCCTCGTCCTCCGGCGCGGACGCTTCCGCCGCGTCGATGCCGCAAACGAGCATCCGGTACGGCCGGTCCGCCAAATACGCCTTCATTCGCGCCATCGCCTCCGTATGGCCGCAAAGCGCCTTGCACAGGCTTTTTTCCAGCTCCTTCAGCTCCTCGCTCTCCTTCTGATCCTTGAAGCGTTCGATAATCCGCCGCTCCTCGCGCTCTTCCTCCTGCTTCGCCCGCATCCGGTCAAGCGCCGTCTTCAACGCTTCCGCGGTAAGCGTCGGCTTCAGAATATAGTCGGAGGCGCCGAGCCGAATCCCTTCGCGCACATATTCGAAATCGCTGTGGCAGCTGAGCAGCAGCACCTTGATCCACGGACACCGCGCCTTCGCGATGCGCGTCAGCTCCAGTCCGTCCATGACCGGCATGGCGATATCGGTAATGAGAATGTCGGCCTCCCCGTTTTCAATCCATTTCAACGCTTTCTGGCCGTTGGACGCTTCCCCTACCAGCTCGTAGCCCCCGTTCTCCCAATCGAACACCGACCGTATGCCGATTCTCGCCATTTTCTCATCGTCAACCAGCAGCACTCTGCACATGATGATCCCCCTTCAATTTCGTTAACGTGATCGTCACCTGCGTTCCCCGGCCTTGCTCGCTTGCGACGCTGATGCCGCACTGCTCGCCGTAGTAAAGTTGAACCGTCTGGTGCACATGGCGCAAGCCGATATTCGTCATGCCGCGGCTGCCGCGTTCCCCGTCCGTCGACAGCAGCTGATCCATTCTGCCGGGGGCGATGCCGACGCCGTCGTCCCGAATGGCGATGCGGATCTGCTCGCGTTCGGTCTCTTCGACGCGGATATCGATGACGCCGTCCTCGTCCTTCGGCGCAATGCCGTGAAAGATGGCGTTCTCGACAATCGGCTGCAGCAGCATGCGCGGAATCGGCACGTTCAGCAGATGATCCGGGCAGTCGATCCGCAGCTCGATGCGATTGTCGTAGCGAAACTCCTGAATGATCATATATTTTTGCAGCAAATCCAGCTCTTCTCCCAGCCGGACGAATACGCCGTTTCGTTCGAGGCTGCCCTCCAGCAGCTGGACGAGCGAAGTTACCGCATTGTCGACATCGTTCGTCCGGCCCAGCTTCGCCAGCCAGCGGATCGAATTGAGCGTGTTGTAAAGAAAATGCGGATTAATCTGGTAGCGCAGCGCCCGGATTTCCGCCTTCTTCTTCTCCGATTCCTCCTCCGCGATGCGGGCGATGAGCAACCCGATCTGATTGATCATTTTGTTGAAGCTCCGCCCGAGCTGTCCGATCTCGCCCCGTCCGACGTTCGGGCTACGGACGGTCAGGTCGCCGGCTTCTCCCCGGCGCATGAGCCGGCTGAGGTCGACGAGCGGCTTGCCGATTTTGTGCGTTACAAAGTAGCCCATGGCGATCGCCAGCAAAATCGAACCGAGCGTAATCCAAACCGTAATGTTGCGGATCGTCAACGAATCGGCGTTCAGTTCCTCCAGCGGCACGACGCCGACGACATGCCACCCGTTGTCCAGCATTTCAGGGATGAGCAGCATCCGATTTTTCCCGAACATATGCTCGATCGCCCGGTCCGGCAGCGCGATGTCCGACGTTTCGCCGTACAACGCCGGATCGGGATGATAGAAATACCGGTTTTCGTCGTTTACGACATACGTATAGCCGGTATCGCCGAATTGAACGCGGTCCAGCTCGTCGATAAGCACATCGCCCATCACTTCGGCGAACAATACCCCGATAATGTCGCCGGTCTCCCAGCTTTTGATCGCCCGGCCCATCCCGAACACCGGAAACCCGGTATTCGTTCCCTTGATATAGGAGGTGCGGGAAAGACCGAACCAGACCGTCCTCCCTTCGGCTTCCACAATCGCCTTGTACCAGCCGGAGTCCCACTGGTCGGGAGTCGACATGAGCGTATCGGAGCTGAGCACGGCGTTTTGCCTTTTCACGTCAAAAATGTTGATGTCGAGAATTTCCGGGGAATTGATCATGATGGAAGTGAGCAGCTCTTTGGCATCTTTGAGCAGCTGCTCCCTTTCGTACAGCGTCATCTCCTTTTTGGCTTCGAGAAAGCCGTGAATGTCTTTGCTGCTGAGCACCATCATCGAAGTATCGTCGAGCTTCTTGAAGAAAAGATTCAGCTTGTCGTTGACCTGGGTGATTGTCAGGGCCGCCACTTTCCCGACTTGCTCCTGCACGACGGAAGACGAAACGGAGTAGGATAACAGACCGCCGATCAGCACCGGCAGCGTCATTCCCGCGAAGAAAAAAAGGAACAGTTGCACGACAATGGAATGAAGCTGAAAACGGTAGCGCATCATATTCGTCCCTCCTGCCACTGGCGATGATGTAAGCTCGTGCTCTTATTTTAATCATAGCTGATAGCGCTTTCAAAATACTATGGGAAATTCCGGATCAGAAAGCGGCAGATCGGAAAAAAATGCACCATCGCATCGCAGAGCGGGGTAAGGGACCAATCGCGGAAAACAAGACCGCAATCGGAAAGAAACTCTATTATTTGGAGGGGATATAGAATAGCGGTATCTTAACTTTCAGAAGGAGAATAAAAATGAGAAAACTGATTGTTCAAGAGTTGGTCTCGCTGGACGGCTACTTCGCAGGACCAAACGGGGAGATCGATTGGCATGGCGTAGATGACGAGTATGGCGAATACGCGAACGGGCAAAGGCGCTTCGTTCCGGGAGCGTTCAACTGTTTTGCCGGCCGCTCGAACGAACATCGGGATCAACATAGCGACACAAAACGATCCGGACGCAAAGGAAACGTTCTTGGCGAACGTTTCCCCGCTCCGGATCGTTCTTGTTTCAATCGGCGGTTCGCTCCTTCCGCCAGCGCTTGTTCTCGCCGTTCACGGTGACCGGCTCGACGAACGGGCGGATGCGGTCCATCAGCCGCTGTCCCTTGTGCAGCTCGTCGCCGTCGCGATTGGTAAAGCTGAAATGGCGCTCGAGCGCGTCGAGATCATAATTGGACGTATAAAACGTCGGTTTCCGTTCCATCCGGTAGTTCAGAATCGGCCCGAGAACGTGGTCGCGCACCCACGGATTCAGATTCTCCGCGCCGATATCGTCGAAGACGAGCAGATCGGTCTGCTTCATCAGCTCGACCGTCTCCCGCAGACGACCGGGCTCGTTCAGCATCGACTTCAAATCTTCGACGAATTCGGGCATGTAGACGATAATGCCGGAATAGCCCGCTTTGGCCAGCTCGTGCAGCATATAACACATCAGAAACGTCTTCCCGGTGCCGAAGTGGCCGGCGAGGTACAGCCCTTCCTGCTGCAGCCCTTCCGCTTTCGTCTTGTCGATATAGCGCAAAATGCGCCCGACCGCTTCGCTCCGCTTCAGGTCCGCCGTCAATATTTCGTCCGCCGAGTAGCCCTGCCGCAGCGCCCGGTCGTCCATGTAGAAGCTGCGTATCCGGCTGCGGATGCGTTCCTCGTTCCGGCGGGCCAGCAGCTTTTTGCACGCGACTTTGCGGTCGACGAGCTGCGCCGGACCGCCCGCGCCCCCTTCAAAGGAAAGCAGCGTATAGTGGCCCTCCAGATCGTTGGGACAGCGATCGAGCCCCGGACAGGCGGAGCATTGCCGGTATTCTTTCACATATTGATAAACCCGGTTCAGGTTCAGGCGAATGGCATGCTCGTCGAGCTCCGGATGTTTCATGCGCAGCTTCGCGACGAGCGGGTCGGCCATCAGCTCCGCCACCTTCTTCTCCGTACGCTCGGAGATGGCGCCTCCGCCCCGCCATTGCTTCAACAAATCGCTCAGCGATTCCATTCGCTGTCACCTCCTCAGGATTGTCCGTCCAGCTTGCGGGCCAGCTTGCGCAGCTCTTCCAGCCGCTCCGGCGAAATCGAAGCCGTATCGCCGGTATCCTGAACGATCGGGATCGCCGGCTTGCGCGTCCCCGTTCCCCCGTTTCGGCCGGACCTGCTTGCGCGGCTTCTTCCGGCGGCGCCGGTCTTCGCCGCGGTTTGCTGCCGCTCCTTCTCCGCTTCCAGCCCGATCTGCTCGCGCACGTAGCCGACCGCCTTCTCGAACGTGTCGATCCGCTTGACCAGCATGTTCGCCGCCACCGCGTCGATAAACGCCCGGGTAACCCGCTGCGCGTCGTTCATGCCGATGACGTAATGGATGAGCACATTGATGACCGGCGCGGGAAGCCGATAATTCAGGTCGATGCGCTCGAACACGCGGTCAAGCCATTCCGGCACGGCGCCGGGGAAAAAACGCTGGATAAACCGGGTATGCGGCTCATTGCGCATCAACATGTTGTATTGATGAATATCGCAACGCCCGGCGAGCTGCGCCGGCACGGGCAAATAATGCTCCGCCATGACCGGGAACTCCTCCGGCGCCTGATCGGACGAACCCGCCTCCGCCTCGCCCCTGCCCTGCGTGCGCGCCAGATAGCGCTCGCGTTCCTCTTCGCGCTTCCGGTCCTGCCGGTACAGCTGATTCGCCTTCATCTGCAGCTCGTCGACGAGCAGAGCGCCGTTTGCATCGAACATGCCGTCTTCGTCCAGCAGCCGGCACAGATCCGCCGCATCGAGCGAATACTTGTAGGCGACGTAATTCACTTGCGCGAGCATGTCCGCATCGGTCCGCATCCGTTCCACATACCGGCGGTTGGCCGAATTGCGCGGGAACCGCATAATGATGTCCCCGTATGCGATGCCCGCCGTCGCAAGCGGCGGAGGCGCGGCGCCCTGGCGATCGGGCGCCACCTCCGCGAGCGCCTGTTCGAGCTCGGAGTCGTACGCATGCGCGTTAAGCCGGAACAGCTCATAGAACGGGACGGATATGTTCTCCCGCTCCAGCTTCACTTGCGCCAGCTCGTCCGGCTCCTTCGCCGCGAACGACTCCCGCAGCGCGATGACGGCATATTTGCCGACCTTGTCCGTCAGCAGAAGCGCCAGATGCTGGTTGCGGAAAAATTCGTCCGGCGAAAGCGGTGCGATCAGCTCGTATTCGTAGACGAAATCGTCGTTGTCCGGCACGAACAGCCGGGACGTCTGCAAGAGGCCGACCGCCTCCAAACGGGAGGCGTCCGCGATCAGCCGCTTGCGGCCGCGTTCGTTCATGTCGAGTCCGAGCCCGAGCAGCAACTTGCGCTGCTGCTCCAGCGACGAATAGCCTGTGCGGCCTTCCGCCACATGATGGTACAGAAGACGGTACAGCGAAATCGCGGATGCTCCGATCATCGGCTGATAAACGTGGGACAGCATATGTTCGTCGAGGGGACTGAGCGAAAATCCCCGAAATATGTAGTAACGGTGATGCTCGGTGAAATGATGCAAATTCGCGATGCGCATGGCATCTTCTCCACTTCTCCATGAGACTTTCTATTATTCTATCATAAACGGGCGGCCGGAGCGATGCGCTGGAAAGGTTTTATAACCGCGCCGGCGCTGGCCGGCTTCGCGCGTTTCGACGAATTTCTCCTTTGCGCGGCCTGTTCTCGCCCAAAACCGCGCACAACAAAAAAGCGCACGCCAACCGCCTGCGGCATCCCGCTGAAAAGTTGGCGTACGCCTTTGCTTCGAACGAACATGTTCATTGTCAAAACATTTTGTACCCGCCGCGGCGCAGCGCACGGATCGTCCAGCCGCTGAAGTAGGCGCCGACCAGCGCGGCAATAGCCGGCAGCATATCGACAAACGTAAAGGCCGTAAAGTTTTCGACAAAAGACGCGTCCTCGTTCCAGGTCGCCCATATGCCGAGCGGCAGCAGTACGATAACAAACAAATAAATCGGAAACCATGTCGTTTTCAAAAGCATATTCAATATGAATCCGATGCCGAACATCATGACAAAAAACAGCAGCATCGCCACAATGATTTGCAGCATGTCGTCTTCCCCTTTCGCTTCTCAGTACAGTTTAAAGAATGTCTTGGCCGAAGTCAATTTGCGATATCCTTTTGTCACAAGACCGTCATTTGCTCCCGCCGGCCGCATTACGTTACAATAACAGCAACGCAACCATCCGGTACAAACGACCCGGTATCGATAAGGAGTGAACGAACATGAGTGAAGCGGCACAAACGCTGGAAGGCTGGTATGCGCTGCACGATTTTCGCACCATCGACTGGACGGCCTGGACTTCCGCATCCGAAAGCGAGCGGCAGCAAGCGGCGGAGGAGCTGGAGAGCTTAAGACGGGAGTGGGCCGGCACGGAAGAAGCAAAGCAAGGCAGCACCGCTTTCTACGCCATCGTCGGACAAAAGGCGGACTTCATGCTCATGCATCTGCGCGAAACGCTGGAGGAGCTGAACGAGCTGGAAACCGCGTTCAACAAAACGTCATTCGCCGCCTTTACGCGGCCGGCGTATTCCTATGTAAGCGTTGTGGAGCTGAGCAACTACATGGGACAACCCGGCGTCAACCCGCTGGAAATTCCCGAAGTGGCCGCCCGCCTGAAGCCGATTTTGCCCAAGACGAAGCATGTCTGCTTCTACCCGATGAACAAGCGCAGAAGCGGCGCGGACAACTGGTATATGCTGAGCATGGATGAACGCCGCGCCATGATGCGCAGCCACGGCATGATCGGCCGCCAATACGCCGGCAAGGTCAAGCAAATCATTACCGGCTCCGTCGGTTTCGACAATTGGGAGTGGGGCGTCACGCTGTTCGCGGACGATGCGCTGCAATTCAAGAAGCTCGTCTATGAAATGCGCTTTGACGAGGTCAGCGCCCGCTTCGGCGATTTCGGCGATTTCTACGTCGGCAACCTGCTGACGGATGAAGGACTGCGCCGGATGTTGAGCGTTCGGCGGTAATCCCGTCTGCGGGACAACAAAGGCTTTGTACGGCAGCCGCCTTTTGCGCGGTGGCCGTACAAAGCCTTTTCGTTTCGAGTCAGTAAGTCTTCGCGTCGAATCAGTCTTCGCGCTCTTCCGCGCTTTCCGTCTCCAGCCTTTTGGCCTCCAAATATTCCCGGGTCGCGCGGTCGCGGGCGCGTCCCTTCTCCTTGAGCCGTTCGATAGCCGGCTGAATGAGCAGGTCGATCTCATGCTGCACCGTATAAGCCAGATCGTAACGGTTCGCCGATTCCAGGAACGCTCCGACTTCCATGAGCGCGTTGTACCGGTCAAGCTCGTCTCTCGTCAGCAATCCCCTGACTTGTACGCTGCAGTGGCGCATCAGAAAAACTTGCCTTTCCGCAGCACGAGCGGGATGCCGCCGATAATGAACAGATAGCGAAGATCGATCAGCTTCTTCAGCCACGCGGCGACGCGGCCTTTGTATTTCTTCCCGAACGCGATGCCGATCGCTTCTCCCTTGCCGAGCGAAGCGACAGTTCCTTTATTGTGGAACTCGAATTTTTTGAGCGGCTGATTGCGAATCGAAGCGACGAGATTATGCGCGCAGGTCACGCCTTGCTGCATGGCGATTTGCGCGGTCGGCGGATACGGGCGCCCTTCCGGATTGAAGATGATCGAATTGTCGCCGACGATATAGATGTTCTCGTGGCCGGGGGCGCGCAGAAACTCGTCGACCTTGACGCGGCCGCGCATCGTCTCGAATCCGGCTTCTTCGATCAGCCGGTTGCCCCGGATGCCGCCGGTCCAGATCACCGTCTGCGCACGGATCTCTTCACCCTCGCCGACGACAACGCCGTCGGGGGTGCATTCTTTAATGGCCGTCCCGATCCGGAACGTCACGCCTTTTTTCCTCAGCACTTCCATCGCATACTCCACAAGCTCCGGATCGAATCCCGGAAGCGCGGTCGGCGCAGCTTCCACGTTGTAAATTTTGACGAGCGAAGGATCGACGTCAAATTGCTTGCACAGCACCGGAATGCGGTCGGCCAGCTCGCCGACGAATTCGATGCCCGTAAAGCCGGCGCCGCCGACGACGAACGTCAAATAATCGGTACGGTGCGGCTCGCGCTTGTAGCGGGCAAAGCAATATTCGATATGTTCGCGGATAAGCCGAACCGAGTTGATGCTGCGAATGTTCATCGCATGTTCGGCCAGTCCCGGAATGCCGAACGTCTCCGGTTCGCCGCCAAGACCGATCACCAGGTAATCATAAGACAATGTGCCGTCTTCGAGAATCACCTTTTTGTCCTGGAGACGGATTTGTACGACCGTCGACTTGACAAAATCGATTTTGAACTCGTCGATCAGCTTGGAAATGCTAACGCGCGCATTCTCCGGATTGTCAGTCCCGGCAGCCGGCATATGCAGATGTGTCGTAATATAATGGTAGTCATGCTTGTTGACCAGCGTGACGTCGGCCTCGTTATAGTTCAGTTCCTTCTGCAGACGAAGCGCGGTCAGCACGCCGCCGTAGCCGGCGCCCAGAATGACAATCTTCGGTATATTGCTCATGCAGTATCCCTTCCATTCCCAATTGATCTTTGTTATGTTTCTTCATTAAATCATCTGTGAAAAAACATCACTTTGTGAAAAATTACACAATCTCGGTTGAAATTATTTTATGTTAGCTTATGCAAATGAATGGCCCGCTATCAGGGCATATGACGTTGCCAAAAATGCCGTAAAGCGGTACTTCTGCCGTTTGCTTTTGACATCATACAAAGTTTTGGATAAAAGATCAAGGGCAAAATATACGAAAATGTTTAGAATAACATACAAAACTCTTATTTCCTTCGGCTGCCGCATAACGTTATAATGAAAAATAATGAAAATTCAAAAGAGAAAGAAGTGGAGGTGCCACCTGTGTCGAATGCGCAACCCGATTCAATTGTCGATTTTATTATTATCGGCGGAGGACCGGCTGGCATGTTCGCCGCTTTCTACGGCGGCATGCGCCAGGCGTCCGTCAAGCTGATCGAAAGCATGCCTCAGCTCGGCGGCCAACTCGCCGCGCTGTATCCGGAAAAATATATTTACGATGTGGCCGGATTTCCGAAGGTTACCGCTCAGGAACTGGTTAACCGGCTGCAGAAGCAAATGGAGCTTTTCGATGCGGAGATTTGCCTGGAAGAGCAAGTCGTGCAAGTTATCAAACACGACGAGCGGCTGTTCGAGGTCGTGACGGACAAAGGACGCCATTACGCCAAAGCCGTCATCATAACGGCAGGCGTCGGCGCTTTCCAGCCGCGCAGGCTGGAGCTGCCGGAAGCGGCCGCTTTCGAAAAGAAAAATCTGCATTATTTCGTAGGCGACCTGCAGCAGTTCAAAGGCCAGAAGGTGCTGATTTGCGGCGGCGGCGATTCGGCGGTCGACTGGGCGTTAATGTTGGAGCCGATCGCGGAAAGCGTGACGCTCATTCACCGGCGTGACCGGTTCAGGGCGCATGAACACAGCGTCGAGAACTTGATGAAATCGCGCGTCAACGTGCTGACGCCGAAGGAGATTACCGCGCTGCACGGCACCGACCGGATCGAACAGGTCACGATCGGCGATATCAAGACGAAAGAGACGCAGACGATCGATGTCGACGCCGTTATCGTCAATTTCGGTTTCGTCTCGTCGCTCGGCCCGATTGCCGAATGGGGACTGAATATCGAAGGCGGCTCCATCGTCGTCGACTCCCGAATGCAAACGAATATCCCCGGCATCTTCGCGGCGGGGGATATTACGACTTATCCCGGCAAGCTCAAGCTGATCGCCGTTGGCTTCGGCGAAGCGCCTACCGCGATCAACAACGCCAAAGTGTATATCGATCCCGATGCGAGGCTGTCGCCCGGACATAGCAGCAATATGAAGCTGTAACATCCGCCTGAATCCGAATAACGCATGATGGGGTATCCTAACCTTGCCGCACTATTTCCTAAACGTTTTGCCATGTGAAGCGCAGCTAGGAGGATACCCCTTATGTTATGTCCGATCTGCAATGGATTTCAGCAACTGAATGTGAGGTGTGCATCCTGCGGGAAAATGGCGGATGATTGCGGTCGCCCGTCGGATTGGACAGGGCCGTATGCGCCTTACGAGCCGATTGCCGAGTACGATCCCGTTTCCGCGTCTGCGGACGGTATATGCCGGCATATCGCCTATTGTTCACACTGCCGCGATTGGTTTGAGGTATCGGTTGCAAGTTCGCAAATGTGATTGATGTAGCGAGCGGTTGTCAGGGCGTTTGTCAGGCGCCGATTTCATAAGCTTCCGGATTAATTTTTCTCCGCTTCAATTCGATTGCCAGAAGACGAATAAATTCGGGATCCAGCTTGTATTGAATCGCGGCGAAATACGTATCGACCAGAAGCTCGTCAGAAAGCAGCTCCATTTCCTCCACCCCTTCCCGGAAAACAATTCCTGAACTTTTTCCATCCTCATCTTAGCATGTCTCGAAACGACGGAACAAGCGTTCTGATTATCCACAATATGATGTGGACAGCTTGTGCACAAGATGTGGGTATTCGTCGAAAAATAAGGAATCACAATGGGGACAATGTGGATAGTGTTATTCACAATCGGGTTTGCAGACCATTTTCATAAAAAACTTCAATACTATCAAACAATGCTATCAATCTTTTTAATCGTCTATGCTGTTATTGAGGTCTCGTATTCACTTCAAATATCCAGATCTTTCCATTTTTATCGATTCCATAATCGAATCCGAACTGGCTGAGTCCGGGAAACCGGCTCGTCAGCACATGGGTCGACAGCTCTGTCAACTTGCGCATTTCCCTTTTCTTACTCTTGACCATCGACTTCGAAAACGAGCGGGAAATGCCTTGCGCCGCCGTCAGCATCGTTCCGCCCTGGCACAGGTTGGTGACGAACAAGCCGGGACGCGCTACCCTGCCCACCATCGAACGGTACTTCCACCTGCCGCCCTCTTTGACATATTTGACGCGGTAATCAATCGGACGGCCGCCGACCGTCGCCAGCCAGATGCCTTTCTGGATCAAATATTTGCGGCCATTCCGTTTCGAATCGAGCGCTCTGCCCAGCGCGGCGAAGCTGGAGAAGCGGTGCGTTTTCATATGCTGCGTATACGAATAGCCGCCGCCTTCCGCTGACACTTTGATGACACCATGGCCCCCGCCACCCCGGACCGGCTTGATGACGACCATCCCATGCGTCTTCAGCATGCTCTTTAAATTTTCCGCATTATACATTCTCGTCGGCGGAATATGCGGCGCAATCCGGGGATGCGACAGCAGCGCCTTCGTTTTGGCCCATTTGCTCGCAAGCTGGCGACCCTGCACCTTAACCGGCGCCGCATGCGCCGCTACGTTCGGTTCCTCCGCGGGCAGTATCGTTTCTCCACCGGTATCGGCAACCGTATCAGACATATCCTTCATCTCCCTTTCTATTGTCCTCTACTATACCTTATGCCGCGGAGACACTCACCTCTTGGATGAATGCCGTGGTGAGAAGCCTTATCCTTATTTTGTTAGAATTCAAGATTGCAAGAGGGCGTCCAGTACCGGTTACACCGGCAATTTTCTCCGAATGCTTCTCATATAATTGCGGCTCGTCACCGCAAAATAGATAGCTTGCAAGGTGAAATAGATCAGCAGAATGGCAGCGGCGTACCGCAAAGCGTCGATATGCATAATCTTGCCGAGCGGAATCATGGCGAACGACGTGTGAACGGCTCCGACGAGACCGGGCACGAGAAACTGAATGCCGATTTGCGTCACCGCGATGCGGCGGATTTCGCCGATCGTCATGCCGATGCGGGTTAATGCCCGAAATGTCGCCAAATCGTCTTGCAGCTCGGTAAACAGCTTGAAATAGATCAGGCTTCCGGATGCGATGAAGAACACCGCACAAATAAAGACGCCGACCAGCAGGGCCTGTCCTGTCTGCTGCCGCATTTGGGCATAATCGTCGACACGGCTCGTCATCGTCTGCTTGGTCCGGTACTGCTCGGGGATCGACTGCCTGATTTTGTCCACCGTTTCTCCCGCCGTCTTCCAGTCTTTGATCTCGAATCCGTAAGCCGCAAGCCGCTCATGCTGCGGCGTGGCGGCCAGCCATTGCGCATATTGTTCGTCCCGGACGACAAGCGTATAGGTGAAAGGACCGATCGGAGGCAGCACCGGCCGGTGCGAGAAACCGGCAACCGCATAATGGAACGTACGGCCGTCCGCCGTTCCCGTTACCTTCTCCGGCGTGTACCAGTTCATATAGTAAGGCAGGATCAAATAGCTTTCGCCTTGACTGAGCGCAATCGTCTCCCGGCCGAGCGTCCGGGCCAGCCGGTTGTAATCGGTCCCGGAAATGGCGACAGCGGCGCTTTGCAGCGTAATGGCGCCGCCATTTCGCAGCTCGTAACGGTCCAGATGGATCGGCACGGCGACGGCGCGCGCCTCATAAGCCAGCTGTCTTCCGTCCTGCCCGATCATCTGCCTGATCATTTCCGGATCCGCCACCAGCCGGGACGTCTCCCCGACTTCATAATAGCCGATCGTATACGGCGTGCCGTACAGCAGACTGTCCCTGTTCATCCCGAGAATAACGCACACCGTGCTGGCCGCCGTCAGTACAACCGCGCCCAATATGGCGTTCAAGAACAGTATGCGGGCATTGTCCTTCAGCTTGTACGCCAATTGGGAGACGACGATCATATTCGTCCGGTCGTAATACAGCCGTTTCCGCTTCTGCAAAAAACGGATTAACGCCACGCTGCACTGCGTAAACAGAAAATAGGTTCCGATCGTCACCAGTCCCGTGACGGGTAGGATGAGCACCCCGACGGTATGCTCGTCGGCTGCGACCGCGAGCCCGTATCCGCTACCGAGACAGACCGCCGCGAGCGCAACGAGCCATCCGGAAAAAAACGGCTCCGGCTTGGGCATGCGCGCTTCCTTGAGCAGACCGGCTATTTCGGTGCGGCCGATCCGGACGAGCGAAAGCGCCGTAATCGCCATGAACAGCAGCATAAAACCGCTTGCCGACAGCCATACCGCCTCCGGCGGCACGTGAAACCGGATCGCCGCCTTCGTTCCGAGCAGAACGGAGAGCGCCATAAAGAACAGCTTGCTGAACAGAATGCCGAGTCCGATCCCGACGCCGGCGGATACGGCCGCCATTGCAGCATTTTCATAGAAGATGAGCCGGCGCAGCTGCCAGCGGGTCATGCCGAAAAGCGCGAGCAAGCCGAATTCCTTCTTGCGGGTCTTGAGCAGCGCCGAGTTCGCATACAGAATGAAGAAAAACGAAAAGACGCCTATCAAATATTCGCAGACGATCATCATTTTCGACACATTCTCGGCGGAGGCAATCTGACCGTTTCGCACTTCCGGGTGATAGATAAAGGCGGCATACAAATAAAAAATGAAAACCGAGAAGACGCTGCTCAGAAAAAAAGCGCCGTACGAGCGCCAGTTTCCTCTCATATTGCTAAGCGCGAGCGATCGGAACGTCATCGAAATGTCCTCCCATCATGCTGAGGGCATCCAAAATTTGCTGAAAAAAGCTTTGCCGTCCGGTCCCCTTGCGGATTTCCGAGAAAAACCGCCCGTCCTTGATCAGGACGATCCGCTTGCAGTAGCTCGCGGAGAACGGATCGTGCGTCGCCATCAATATCGTGGCGCCCATCTGTTCGTTCAACTGCCGGAGCGCCTCCATGACGTCGCGGGCCGCTTTCGAATCCAGATTGCCCGTCAGCTCGTCGGCAAGCAGCAGGGAAGGCCGGTGAATCATCGCCCGGGCAATCGCGGCGCGCTGCTTCTGACCGCCGGAAACCTCGTACGTCCGCTTCTCCAATATATCCTTAAGGCCCAGCATTTCGACATAAGGCTCCAGCGCTTCTTCGATCCGTTTCGGCGAAACGCCTTCGAGCACGAGCGGCAATATCATATTTTCCTTGATCGTGAGCGTATCGAACAAATTAAAATCCTGAAAGATAAAACCGAGCTCCCGGCGGCGAAACAGCGCCAGCTTCTTGTCGTTCAACCGCATCGGATCGATTCCGTTCAGCTCGATCCGTCCGGAGGTCGGCTTGTCGATCGTCGACAGCACATTGAGCAGCGTCGTCTTGCCGCTGCCCGAAGGCCCCATGATCCCGATAAATTCGCCGGCCTCCACATCCAGATCGATGCCGTCCAGCGCCGTGTATTGCACATTTCCTTTGGAGCTGTATACTTTCCCCAGTCCGCTGCAATGCAGCACGATCATATTCGCGCCTCCTTTCCGCCTTCTTCCCTGCGAGACCATTCGCCGGCCGTCTGATGGTACAGAGATGCGGACGAAAATCCGATCGTCACCGCGGTTCCTTCGCCCGGAACGGAATCGATCGCGAGCCGGTGCCCGAGCTTCGAGCAAATTTGCCTGGCCAGGTACAGCCCCATCCCTGTCGATTCCCCGGTAACGCGGCCGTTCTCCCCCGTGAAGAATGGATCGAATACGCGCGGCAAATCTTGCGGCGGCATGCCGATTCCCTCGTCGCGCACCGTCAGTTCGCAGCCGCCGCTCCCTTCCGTCCGGACAAGGCGGATGACCAGCTTTTTCGATCCCGGCTTCAGCTTGGAATATTTGATCGCGTTGCTGATCAGCTGCCGGATGACGAACCCGATCCACTTGCGGTCGGTTTCCGCCCAACCTTCCCCGATTACCTGCGGGTATATGGCGTGGCGAATGCACAGCCGCTTGAACTCGTTGACCGCTTCCCGCGCCGCCTCGTGCAGCGCCACCCTGCCAACGTGCAGGTCGAGCTCGAACTTGTCGAGCCTCGCCGTATGCAGCATCATTTCCAGCCCTTGCGTCAATCGTTCCGTCTCCTCCAGCACGCTCTCGCACAGCCGTTTCGTCTCGTCCGCATCAAAGGTCCCGGCCTGCTTCGCATCGTGCGCCAGCAGCTCGATCACCGATATTGGCGTCTTCATCTGATGAACCCATTGGTGAACGTAATGATTGTGCATCTCCTGCCGGCGGCGATAACGTCTCAGCTCGTCCATATAAGCCTTGTACTGCAAATAGACAAGCCGCTGTACCGCCAGCTGCTCCCGGGAGACGGCGTCGTGCAGCGCGAAGGCGGAACGCAGCCCGTCGGCATTGGACAGCGCTTCGTTCAATTGGCGGTAGAACGCCCGTTTGCGCATATAATCGGACAGCAGCCAGACTCCCATGCAGAAGCAGGCCAGCACCGCCACATAGATGACGCTCTCCGGCGACGGCGCGCCCGGCGCGATATAGCGGTCCAGCAGCAGGACGCAGACGCCGAGCGCCGTCGATACGGCGAAAGCGCCGAGAAACGGGAGACGGTCCCGCAAATATTCCCACCCGGTCCACGCCATCTCCCCTTCGCGATATGCGTTTGTAGCCTGTCCGGTCGAGGTCATGTCCCCTTCGCGATTCGCGCCGGCGGCCTGACCAGTCGTGGTCGTCTCCCCTCCGCGATTCGCGCCGGCGGCGCCCGGCTGCCCCCCGTCCTTTTCGTTCGGATCTGCGACGGATCGAGCGGCGGGAACGCCGCGTTTGCGTTCCCCGATCATGCTCCCACCTCTTCAGGGGCGTTCAACCGGTACCCTTGCCCCCGCACGGTATCGATAAGTCCGGACAACCCGAGCTCCTCCAGCTTTTTGCGCACCCGCGTCACATTCACCGTGAGCGTATTGTCATCGACGAACTGCACGTCGTCCCACAACGCCTCCAGCAGTTCTTCCCTACTGACGATGCGGCCTGCCTGCTTCATCAAACATTCGGCGAGCAGCCGCTCGTTCTTCGTCAGCTCTACCTTGCGGCCCCGCCACTCCAGTTCGGAGCGCCCCCGATGCAACTTCAATGCGCCGACGCTGATTTCATCCGCCGCGGCGCCGGCCCAGCCGGCTCCGGCATACTCTCCGTAAGCGCGGCGGAGAACACTTTTCAGCTTCGCCATCAGCAGGTCGATCGGGATCGGCTTCGTGACGTAATCATCGCCCCCGTTTTCGATCGCCATGACCTGATCCATCTCTCCCGAGCGGGCCGAAACGAAAATAATCGGCGCCTTGGAACGCGTCCGAAACTGGCGGCACCAGTAAAAGCCGTCATAGTAAGGCAAATGGATATCGAGCAGCACGACATGGGGCGAATACATGTCCAGTTCCTCCGTCAACTCGCGAAACCGCGTCGCCCGATATGCTTCAAACCCGTATTTTTCGACCGACTTTTTGAGCAGGTCGCCGATTTTATCGTCATCTTCCACAATCAGAATGCGATACATCCGAATTCCTCCCATTCCGCAATGCCAGTCGGCCTTTCCACTATCATAAAAGATTCGGGGCCGAAAAAAGATTCCTCCACTGCGCTGCGCTTGCTCGGCCGGCAGCAAAAAAACGGCCTTCCCGAAAAGACATCCGCCGGATGACTTTTCGTCGAAGGCCGTTTGACGCGCGGTAGGCTATAGATCCGTTCGTCCCGCGCTGTTATGGTTCAGCACTGCTCCGGATTCGGCTTGCCTGCGTCGCTTGCGGTGCGGAACGATTGCCCGCATCCGCACGTGACCGTCGCGTTCGGATTATGGATCGTAAATCCGCCGCCCATCGCCGACTCCTTGAAGTCGATTTCGAGACCGTTCAAATATTTGAAGCTGTCCTCGTCGACGACAACTTTCAAGCCTTGTATTTCCATCACCTTGTCGGTGTCATGCTGTTCGTCGTCGAAACCCATCCCGTAGGAGAAGCCGCTGCAGCCGCCTTCCTTGACGCCGATGCGCAAGAACAGCCCCGGCGTCTCCTCCTGAGCGAGCATTTCTTTTATTTTATCAGATGCCGATTCGCTGATTGCGATCATGCTTCATCCCTCCAATCGTGGTACTTCTAGTATACTCCACATCCCTTGCTGCGCTCAAGGGCTGCCGATCCGCTCTTTTTATAGTTGCCCGCGCCGGCGGGGAGGTTTATAATGAATTCAAGCTTTACAGTGCGGCGTGTTAAACGGGATCACTATGTACTTTTTTTCACAAAGATCGATTTTCAGGACGCTTCTTGCTGCCAACCATCGGGCTGACACGAGAGCCGTAAGGAGGTTACATCTATGAACGTCGCTATTCCGACCGAACAAAAACAGATGCAGAGCATCGTCGAGAAAGTCCGCAGCGGAGAGCGTCTTACCCGCGAGGATGGCGTATTCCTGTACCAATCCGACGATCTGCTGACGATCGGCCAGCTTGCCGACGAAGTGAACCGGAAGAAAAATGGCAAAAAAGTATATTTTATCGAAAATATGAGCCTCTACTTCACCAACGTTTGCGAAGCCCGCTGCGCTTTCTGCAACTTCCGCAAAGACCAAGGTGACGAAGGGGCTTATACGCTGTCCGGCGATGAAATGATCGAATACGTCGAGCAGCACATCCATCCCGGCGTGCGCGAGTTCCACATCGTTGGCGGGCACAACCCGCACGTACCGTTCCAATATTATATCGATTCGCTCAAGGCGCTGAAGGAACGCTATCCCAATGTGACGCTGAAAGCTTATACGGCGGCGGAAATCGACTTTTTCGCGCGAATCAGCGGACTCAGCTACCGGGAAGTGCTGCAGGAGCTGATGAAAGCCGGTCTCGAATCGCTGACGGGCGGCGGCGCGGAAATATTATCCGACTATTACCGCAAAAAAATGCATGTCACCAAAGCCGATGTTTCGCAATATTTGGAAGTTCACCGGACGGCCCACGAGCTCGGTCTGCGCACGCATACGACGATGCTGTACGGGGCGATCGAAAGCCACGAAGACCGGATCGACCATATGCTGAAGCTGCGGGAGCTGCAGGACGAAACGAACGGTTTCCTCGTCTTCATCCCGCTGTCGATGCAGCCGAAAAGTCCGAAAGCCGGCATTCGCCGCCGCAATTCGGCTTTCGAAGATTTGAAGACGATCGCAATCAGCCGCCTTATGCTGGACAACTTCAATCATATCAAGGCGTATTTTATCAACATCGGCTTGCAGCTCACGCAAGTGTCGCTGGCGATGGGCGCCTCCGACGTCCACGGCACGATCGTCAAGGAGCGGATCAGCCACGCCGCAGGTGCGTTGACGCCGGAAGGAATAACGCGCGAAGAGCTGATCTGGCTCGTCAAGGGCGCAGGCCGCATACCGGTCGAACGGGACACGTTCTACAACGAGATTCGCGTGTACGACTAATCCGGTTCCGGCCGACGCATACTGTAAAAACGACAAACGTGTCATCTAAGGTTGGGATATACGTGAAAACAGTAGTTATTTTGGGCGGCGGTTACGGCGGATTGACCGTTGCCCACGATTTGCTTCAAGGCGAACTGCCGGACGACGTTTCGCTCGTGCTTGTCGACCGGATGCCCTTTCAGGGGCTCAAGACGGAATATTACGCGCTTGCCGCCGGAACGGTCGCGGAATCGGAAATCCGCGTCGCCTTTCCGGTCGATCCGCGACTTTCCGTTACATACGGTGAAGTGACCGCCGTCGATCCGGCACGGCAGCTCGTTCATATCGAAGGCCGCGATCCGTTAGCGTACGACTGGCTTGTTCTGGCGCTGGGATGCACGGACAATTACCACGGCATCGAGGGCGCCGAAGCGCATTCCTTGAGCCTCCAAACTTTGTCCGGGACCCGCCGGACCTACCAGCGGCTGAACGATGTCAAGCCCTACGGCCAGGTTACGATCGTCGGCGGCGGACTGAGCGGCGTCGAAGTCGCTGCCGAGCTGCGGGAGAGCCGTCCGGATCTGAACATCCGCATTCTCGACCGCGGACCGAGCATCCTGTCATCCTTCCCCGACAAGCTGCAGCGATACGTGGCGGAATGGTTCATCGAGCACGAAGTGGAAATGCGCGGCCATGTGTCGCTTTTCCGGCTGGAGGAAGGCGTGCTGCACGACGCCAACAATCCGGAGCCGATTACAACCGACGCCACGGTCTGGACAGCCGGCATTCAGCCGGTTCCGATCGTGCAAAAGTTGCAGCTGCCGAAAGACAAGCAAGGGCGGCTGATCATTAATCCTTACCACCAGCTTCCGGATTACGAAAATGTGTTCGTCGTCGGCGATTGCGCTTCGCTTCCTTTCTCGCCGAGCGGACAGGCCGCGGAAGCCCAGGGACGGCAGGTGGCCGAAGTGCTGCAGGCGATATGGGAAGGCAGAACGCCCCGGCTTGGCAAAATCAAGCTCAAAGGCATTCTCGGCTCGCTCGGCAAAAAAGCCGGCTTCGGTCTTATGGGCCGCACCGCCATTTTGGGACGGGTGCCGCGCGTGCTGAAGAGCGGCGTGCTCTGGATGTCGAAAAATCATTTTGGCTGAAGCCGGCCCGGTTTCGTTTACAGATCGTCCAGCAGCTTGTCCAGCGCTTCCTGGTCGGCGCGCTGCTTCTCGATCTCTTCCATAATCCGGTCGTACAGCTCGTCAGCCGTTTCGCTCGAAACGAATTCGCCGTTGACAAGCGCATACGGGAACATAAAGCATTCTCCGCAGTGGCCGAGACAGCCGTATTCGATCACATCGACATCCGGCAGCTGCTCCAGCTTCTCGAGCACCTTGTCGGTGCCGTGATGCATATTGCTTGCGCAAAACTCGATGATCGGTTTGTACATGATGCTTCACCCAGCCTTCAACCGTCCGTTTTCAATCGGACCGCTTTGTATTATAATAGAGAAGAAAGGAGTTGATTGCAATGAGCGACAACGTACAAACGTCCATGTACGACGAGGTGCTTGACGTTCTCGACAAGCTTCGTCCGTTTCTGCAGCGCGACGGAGGAGACGTCGAGCTGGTCGATGTCGAGGACGGCGTCGTCAAGCTTCGTCTCATGGGTGCCTGCGGCAGCTGCCCGAGCTCGACCATTACGCTGAAGGCGGGTATCGAGCGTGCGCTGCTGGAAGAAGTCGAAGGCATTCAAGAGGTCGTACAAGTATTTTAAGGAACGGCTCTTTTAGACATAAGAATCCTGCCGCAGTCGCTTGTCTTGCCAGACATGACGCGGCAGGATTCTTTTTTTGCGTTTCGCGCTACCCTTTGATCGACGGCTTGATCGGGTCGAAGCCGCCGGTCACGTCGATAATGTTGCCCGTCAAAAAATCCGACCGCTCGGCGCACAGAAACGCAATGACGCGCGCGACATCTTCGCCCGTACCCGGCCTGCCGCGCGGCGACTCCTCGTCGGTCACGCCTTCCACCTCGTCGATCGACTTCTCCTTGTATGCTCCCCTAATGTCGCCCGGACAAATCATATTGACCGTAATGCCGCTTTCCGCTTCCTCGACCGCGAGCGTCTTCGTAAACGAGACGAGCCCAGTCTTCGCCGTCGCGTAAGCGGCCCGATGCGGCCACGCTCTCGCTTCTCCGGCATGGCCGAAGCCGAAATGGATGATGCGCCCCCAACGGCGCCGGCGCATGCCCGGCAGCAGCAAATAATCGAGCAGCATCACGCCGACCAGATTGCCGTTCAGCATGCGGACGATATCCGCCCGCTCGTAATCGGCAAACCGCTTGCGCTCGCGAATGAACGGTCCGGCATTGTTGATGAGAATGTCAATGCCCCCGGACCAGGCTGTCGCCTGCTCGGCCAGCCGGTTCACATCCTCCTCCGACGATATGTCGGCCCGGATCGCCGTCGCCCGAACGCCGAGCCCTTCCAATTCCGCTTTCAGGCTGAGCGCCTCGTCCTCGCTTCTTACATAATTCAGCACGATGTTGCAGCCTTGCCCGGCCAACTCCAGCGCGGTGCGCTTGCCGAGCCCTTTGGCGCTTCCGGTAATCAGAGCCGTTTTACCCTGCAGCTCCAAGCCCGCTCCCTCCCGTGTGGAATGCTGGTATCCCGTTTATTGTACCATTTTCACTCCGCGTTTGCCGAACGGGCGACATATTGAAAAGCGATGCGCAGCGACTCGATGGCGAATGTCAAACCTTCGGTCAAATCTTCCATATGCTGCCGTATATTTTCCAGCCGGACGTCCTCGCCGTAAGCGCGCACGCTATGCACAAGATCGTCCTGCAGCTCCGCATTCATGTTGTGAATCTCGATGTTCCGCCTCTCCCGCAGCCGGTCGACCGGCTGCCGGTACCGTTTCTTCAGCTCGTCGAGCGGCATCAGCAGCTTCGGATGCAGTCCTTCCTGGCGCATGCGGCGCAGCACCGTAAAATAGGAGAAATGCGGCTTCAGCCGCTCTGTTTCCAGACCGAGGCAGTCGTTCAAAAAGGTGCCGAGCTTGTCGAGAATGGAAAACAGGCGGATAAACCCGTTTTTGTCAAAATAGACGTGGCGGCAATAGTCCAGATGCTCCTCGGGCGACATGTCGTCCTCGAATTCGCTCGTCACCTTCGAGCCGAAGCGGCAGGCCGCGTAATGGCTTTGCTCCAGCTCGTCGAGCGCACGCTTCAGTCCCTGCGTCCAGATTTCATATTTCCGCAGCTTGCGATCCCGATCCTCCCCACGGGCAATCGCCTTTTGCAATATTTCAATATAACGGTCCATCTCCCGCATCGTTTCGGCGAGCGGGCCGTCCGCCCGGCGGGGCGGCTCTCCGAACATCATCCGCAGCATCGACAGCCTCCTTCATCGGTGTCAGCAGCGCCGGCGCAAGGTCAGTCCGCGGCACTTCCTTCCCGGTACCGCCGCGCACGGATGGCGATATCCAGCAGAATGCCGAACAGGCCGGCAATAATCAGGTTGTGCAGCAAGCTTGTGAAAATAAACACATCGCCGTTCGTGACGGTAAACGACACCAGCGCGCCGCTAAGCACCTGCGCGACGACGAGCCCAAGCGCCCAACCGGCCGCATTCCGCAATGCTTCGCTTGTCCGGCGGATATGAAGGTACATGCCGGCAATGGCGAAGGCGAGCAGCAGCGCGGCAACGCGATGGAGGAAGACGATCAGCGTCGCCCCTTCCAGCTCGGGAATGACCGCCCCGTTGCAGAGCGGCCAGCCGATGCAGCCGCCGGACGAATCGGTATGCCGGATGAACGCGCCCAAATAGATGACGACGAGACAAAACAGGACGACGGCGACGACGCGCGGATAAACGGATTTCGGCACCGGCGAGGCGGGCTTGACGCTGATGCCCCGGCTTGTCCGGTGCGCCCAGACGGCGAGCAGCAGCGTACAGGCGAACGCGAACAGCGAGATGCCGAAATGCAGCGCCATCACGGGCGGCGTTTGCGGCCACAGAACCGCGGCAGCGCCCAGCAACGCCTGCACGACGGTGAACAGCAGCGCCCCGCCGGCATAGGTAAGAGGCTCGCGCTGCTTGTAACGGCGCAACGTCATGACGAATGCGGCCAACACCAGTATGCCGACGATACCGCTGATCAGACGATGCGAATATTCGATCATCGACTCGAGCGTGTAAGCCGGAATAAACTTGCCGTTGCAGAGCGGCCAGTCGTCTCCGCATCCTCTGCCGGAATTGGTATTGGTGACGAGAGCGCCGGCCAGCAGCACGAGCAGCATCCCGATACATGTCGCAACGACGAGGGTTCGGTAACGACTGGTTATCATCTTAATCACCTTTTGCTTTACGTAATGGTTATATTCAGAAGGATTGCAAATTGTCTTTCAATTATAGCGATAAATACGGGCAAAAGCCATGTTGAAAATGTGACACTTCGGCCCTTATTCGTTCACACCATTCCCGCGGTGAACTGACACCAGTCCCGACATAGAAACCCAATAAAAGAACAAAGCTGCAAAAGTGCAGCATTTTCGGGGGGGAAATAACCAAAATGTGAAAATTGCTGCGATAGTGCAGTTTTTTTGATTCGTTCAAGCCAGATAAACGAAAATTTCCAAAAAATGCTGTATTTTTGCAGAATTTTGCGCCATAGTCATCTATTCGGGCCAAAATTCCTGCACTTTTGCAGGATTTTCTCCAAAGCAATCTGCCGGGAGACAGGGGCGCTGAAGGTGGGACTCACCGCCAGACGGGCGACGATGACGGAAGGCGGGGCGCACCGACGGACCGGAGACGTTTTGACGGAAAAAGAGGCGCATCGACGGACGCTGGACGATTGGACGAATGGCGGAGCGGGCCAACGGACGGGAGACGATTTGACGGAAAGCGCGGACAGTTAGACAGCAAATAGGAAGTGAGTTTCATACTTTCTCTAATGTGAACAAGAACCGCCAGGAGCGGCCTGTTAGCCGCTTCCTGCGGTTCCTGCGGTCAATTCGTGCGCTTCCGGGTCCTGATTTCAGGAACGCGGCAACGCTTCGGCAACCTGCAGCGCCCGATCGAGGAATTCTTCGATCTCCTCGCGCGTTTTGCGCAGCTTGCTGACGAAACGGACCAGCTCCTTGCCGTCCCGGTAAGCAATAAAGCTCGGGATACCCAGAATGTTCAATTCCGAACACAGATCGGGCAGTTCGTCGCGGTCAATTTCGACAAATTCGATTTTCCCTTCATATTTCGCTTCCACTTCCGGCATAAACGGCTCGATAAAATGGCAATCCTTGCACCAGGTCGCCTTGAATACGGCAACCGTCACCCCTTCGCCGGCAATCGCTTCGCGGAATGCCTCTTCCGTATGAATACGGCGCATCGTCATCCCTCCAGTACGATTATACTTCCCGCTCCAGAACGAGAAGCTTTTCATCACCATATAAGGATTCCCATTTTACCGTACCTCCAAGCGCTTTGGCAAGATCTCTCGCCGGAACGTAGATGGCGCCTTGGACCGCCGTTGCCGGCACCGCCCATTTCACGGTCTTCCCGTTTATCTTCACCTGATTGCTCCCAGGCTTGATCGCGATCGTCGTGCCGGTCGCCTCATCGCTTACCGTAACGGTCTTGTTTTTGTACGTTACGGTCGCTCCGAACTGTCTGGCCGTTTCGCGCAACGGCACGAGCGTCACGCCGGAAGGCAGCGCGATCGGCGGATTGTCGTCGAACGGGAAAAACATCACGCTCTGACGGCCGATATGAAAATCGTTTTTCAGCAGGCCGTACAGGGTCGAGCCTTCGTCGAACTGGCGCAGCAGCTGATACGGCTGCATGTCCGCCAATTTCATGGCGTCCAGCGAACCGCCGGCCAAATCCGGCGTATCGGCCTTCGCGCTGCCGCCAATGTTCCACATCTCCGACACGGAACGGATGACGATCGCCTTGACGCCGCCCGTATCTTCGAGATTCGGGGCGATTTTCGCCTCTACCTCCGATTTGCGGATATCGAGCTTGCTGTCGACATACAGGACGGCTTTCAGATACGTCTCGTCGCTAAACATCTCCAGCGGAAACATTCCTTCTTCCTTCGCCGCATTCAACTCGTCGCGCAGCGATTCCAACACGGCCATCAGTTCGTCGGCCGCTTGCTCCGCCGCTTCTTCGTCGCTCAATCCGTCGCTGTCGAACGGATTTTCGCCGCCCCACAGCTCCGGATAATCCCGCATCGCCCCGACGACGCTCAGCAGCATGTCGCGCAGCCCTTCCTTGTCTGCAATGAGCGCGTCGAAGTACTTCATCAACCACGGCCACAGCTCCTGTACGTTCATCTCCATCTCGGCGCGCAGCAATGACAGCTGTTCGCCGCCGATCGTTTCCGTCGCGGGAGCGACCGTCAGCCGCTCGGGATTCGGAAGATTGCCGACCAAGTAGCCGCTTGCCTCATCGATCAGCCGATGCGCCAGCTCGGTCATCGTTTCCTGATCGGCTGCCGTGCCGTCAACGTCCTCTTCCAGGGACGAAAGATCGAGCACGAACGGCTTTTTGGCCCCTTCGAGCTCGACGGTCAGCCGTTCATCGTCAATATATAACGAATATCCGACGCGCCGGTCTCCGAACGACAACGAGCCTTGCGCCGACAACCGATTCTCGTTCTCCATCCTGAAGCTGTCCATCTCCAGCCGGATGTCGGACAGCAGACGGATTAACCGGACGTCCTCGGGGTCTTGCCCGGCCAATTCCTCTTCGTCAAGCAGCATCCGAAACTCGACGGTTTGCTTCCCTTCCGCCGAGGTTACCTTCAACATGAAATCGGAATGT
>NZ_JBCNFP010000104.1:0-27756 GCF_050481165.1 Paenibacillus cisolokensis | reverse complement strand
ATTCTTGCAATTTACGGTTTTTCATGATTCGAAAAAGGGAACATATGTTGACTTGCGTGAGATCAAGCTTTTCGCTACAATAAAGGTGGGACTTAAAATGTTTATGTGGGACGTATTGCGTCCATGGAGTTGAGCGATGACGATGCGAGAACTTCTCGATCTGCAGCAGCAGCTCGTGCCGGATTTGATGGACCGGATGAAAAAGCGGTATCGGGTGCTGCACCAGGTCATGTTGTCCGACTCGATCGGCCGCAGGACGCTGGCGACGTCGCTGTCGATGACGGAGCGGGTGCTCCGGGCGGAAACGGATTTTCTGAAGGCGCAGGGACTGCTTGAAATCCATTCATCCGGCATGCGGATTACGGATGCGGGCAGACGTCTGCTCGAAGAGATGGAGCCGCTGTTCCGGACGATGTTCGGTCTCTCGGAGCTGGAAGAGAAGATTCGCCGGCATTTCGGCCTGAAGCAGGTCGTAATCGTCCCCGGCGATTCGGAGGCGTCGCCCCGAACGAAGCGGGAGCTGGGTAGAGCGGGCTGTCAGGCGCTGCGCAAGGCGCTTGGCAAAGACGACGTCGTCGCGGTTACGGGCGGTTCGACGCTCGCGCAGGTAGCCAATCAGTTCTCGTCGCCAACGCCGCTCAAGAGCAACTGGTTCGTGCCGGCGCGGGGCGGACTGGGTGAAAGTCTGGATTATCAGGCGAACACGATCGCTTCCACGATGGCGAAGCGCACCGGCGCCCAATACCGGCTGCTTCATGTGCCCGATCATCTCGGCGAAGAAGCGTATTTGTCGCTCATGCAAGAGCCCAACGTCCGCGAAATCGTGGAAGTGATCCGCAGCGCCCGCATCGTCGTGCACGGCATCGGGGATGCAATGGTCATGGCGCGGCGCAGGCGGGTGGACGATTCCGTCGTCGAGGCGCTTAAGGCGGATGGGGCGCTTGCCGAGGCGTTCGGCTACTATTTCGACCGCAACGGCTCGGTCGTGCACAAAATGTTGACCGCCGGTTTGCGGCTGGAAGACATTATGACGACGGAAGTCGTCATCGCGGTCGCCGGAGGCCGCAGCAAGGCGGAAGCGATCGCCGCCGTCATGAAGTTCGGACACGACGACGTGCTGGTGACAGACGAAGCTGCGGCGAAGGAAATTGCTGCTCTTATCGATGCGGAGGAGCGGGAGTGATCATGACGGTTTACGGCAAGCAGTTGACATCGATGCCGGCAATCGTCTTGAAATATATTTGAACCACACAGGAGGAAGATGTGAAATGGTGAAAATAGGGATTAACGGTTTTGGCCGGATCGGCCGCAACGTATTCCGTGCTGCGCTGAACCGCAGCGATGTGCAAGTCGTAGCCGTCAACGACCTGACGGATACGAAAACGCTGGCTCACTTGCTGAAATACGACACGACCCATGGCCGGCTTGACGCTACGGTTGAAGCGAAAGAAGGCGCGCTGATCGTTAACGGCCGCGAAATCAAAGTATTCGCGGAGCGCAATCCGGAAAACCTGCCCTGGGCCGAGTACGGCGCCGAAATCGTTGTCGAATCGACCGGCATCTTCACCGCGAAGGAAAAAGCCGAGCTTCACCTGAAAGGCGGCGCGAAGAAAGTTATCATTTCCGCTCCGGCAACGAACGAAGATATTACGATCGTCATGGGCGTCAACGAAGACAAATACGATCCGCAAGCCCACACCGTTATCTCCAACGCGTCGTGTACGACGAACTGTCTGGCGCCTTTTGCGAAAGTGCTCAACGACAGATTCGGCATCGTCAAAGGGATGATGACGACGGTTCACTCCTACACGAACGACCAGAACGTGCTCGATCTGCCGCACAAAGATCTGCGCCGCGCACGTGCCGCCGCAGAAAACATCATTCCGTCCACGACGGGCGCCGCGAAAGCCGTCTCGCTCGTCCTGCCCGAGCTGAAAGGCAAGCTGAACGGCATGGCGATGCGCGTGCCGACGGCGAACGTGTCGGTTACCGACCTGGTTGCCGAGCTGAAAGTGAACGTGACGGTCGACGAAGTGAACGCGGCGCTGAAAGAAGCTGCCGAAGGCCCGCTGAAAGGCATTCTCGCCTACTCGGAAGAGCCGCTCGTCTCCAGCGACTACAACGGCAACCCGGCATCGTCCACGATCGACGCGCTGTCCACGATGGTCGTGGAAGGCAATATGGTGAAAGTCGTTTCCTGGTACGACAACGAATGGGGTTATTCCAACCGCGTCGTTGATCTGGCCGCTTACATCGCATCGAAAGGTCTGTAATCCGTTAACATGGTACCCCCGCACCCCGGCCTGTCAGGGCGCCCGCTAATGAAGCCCCGATGCGCTCGGAGGGGGAGAAGAAGTGACTCGGGGCTCATCCCAGGTCACTTCTTCGCGTATGACCGGATCTGTGCCGGCAGCATTCGAATTACTGATTACCAGGAGGTCAACCGATGAACAAAAAAAGTGTCCGCGACGTAGAAGTGTCCGGCAAACGCGTGTTTGTCCGCGTCGATTTTAACGTTCCGCT
Organism: Paenibacillus cisolokensis; assembly: GCF_050481165.1. NCBI lineage: Bacteria > Bacillati > Bacillota > Bacilli > Caryophanales > Paenibacillaceae > Paenibacillus > Paenibacillus cisolokensis. The sequence continues at coordinate 25,233 of NZ_JBCNFP010000104.1, read as the reverse complement.
GGAAAACGGCCGCATTACCGACGATACCCGCATCCGCGAGACGCTGCCGACGATTCAATATTTGATCGAACGCGGCGCCAAAGTGATTCTCGCTTCCCATCTGGGCCGTCCGAAAGGACAGGTGGTGGAAGAACTGCGCCTGACGCCTGTCGCGCAGCGGCTTTCCGAGCTGCTTGGCCGTCCGGTCGCGAAAGCCGACGAAGCGGTAGGCGAAGCGGTGGAAGCGAAAATCGCGGCGATGAACGACGGCGATGTGCTGCTGCTTGAGAACGTCCGCTTTTACCCCGGAGAAGAGAAGAACGATCCGGAACTGGCCAAAGGCTTCGCCAAGCTGGCCGACCTGTACGTTAACGACGCATTCGGCGCCGCCCACCGCGCGCATGCTTCGACGGAAGGGATCGCGCATCATCTACCGGCCGTATCCGGCCTGCTGATGGAGAAAGAGCTGACGATCCTCGGCAAAGCGCTCTCCAATCCGGAACGTCCTTTCACGGCGATTATCGGCGGTTCCAAAGTGAAGGACAAAATCGACGTCATTAACAAAATGATCGAGATTGCCGACAACATCATCATCGGCGGAGGCCTCTCTTATACATTCTTCAAAGCGCAAGGCTACGAAATCGGCAAATCGCTCGTGGACAACGAAAAGCTGGATCTGGCTCTCGGCTTTATCGAGAAAGCGAAAGCCGCCGGCAAACGGTTCCTGCTTCCGGTCGATGTCGTCGTGACCGACGATTTCAGCGCTGACGCCAATACCCGGGTCGTCAGCATCGACAGCATCCCGGCCGACTGGGAAGCGATCGATATCGGACCGAAGACGCGGGAAATTTACGCCGACGTCATCCGTTCGTCCAAGCTGGTCGTATGGAACGGCCCGATGGGCGTATTCGAAATCGAACCGTTCTCCCACGGCACGCAGGCGGTTGCGCGCGCATGCGCGGAAACGGAAGCCTATACCGTGATCGGCGGCGGGGACTCCGCGGCTGCGGCGGAAAAATTCGGGCTGGCGGACAAGATGGACCATATTTCGACCGGCGGCGGCGCATCGCTTGAATTCATGGAAGGCAAGGCGCTCCCGGGCGTAGTCGCGCTGAACGACAAGTAAGGGTCGGGCAAATCTGAAGGAGGGATTCCGGCTGTGAGAAAACCGATTATCGCAGGGAATTGGAAAATGTTCAAAACCTCGTCCGAAGCGGTAAGCTTCCTGGCCGAGGTGAAAGGGAAGGCCGAAATCGACGGTGTGGAAAGCGTCATCTGCGCGCCGTTCACCGCGCTGCCCTCGCTTGTCAAAGCGGCCGAAGGAACGACGATTGCCATCGGGGCGCAAAACGTCCACTATGAGGACAGCGGCGCCTATACGGGCGAAATCAGCGGCGGCATGCTGAAGGAGCTCGGCGTCAAGTACGTCATCGTCGGACATTCCGAGCGGCGGGCGTATTTCGGAGAAACCGATGAAATTGTCAACAAGAAAGTCCACGCCGCATTCCGGCACGGCCTGACGCCGATCGTATGCGTTGGCGAGAAGCTGGAAGAACGCGAAGCGGGCCAGACGAAGGAAGTCTGCCGGGTGCAAACCGAAGGCGCGCTCCAAGGACTGAGTGCGGCGCAAGCGGCCGAAGTCGTCATCGCCTACGAGCCGATCTGGGCGATCGGCACCGGCAAATCATCGACCGCGGCGGATGCCGAGGATGTAATCGCCTATATCCGTTCGGTCGTGAAGGATCTGTTCGGACAATCGACGGCCGACGCGATCCGGATTCAGTACGGCGGCAGCGTGAAGCCGGCCAACGTGGCGGAATATCTGGGCCAGCCGAACATCGACGGCGCATTGGTCGGCGGCGCCAGCCTGGAGCCGGCCTCTTATGTTCAGCTGATCGAGGGGGCGAAGTAAGATGTCGGCACCGAAACCGGTCGCGCTAATCATTCTCGACGGCTTCGCGCTGCGCGAGGAGACGCAGGGCAACGCCGTCGCCCAGGCGAAAAAACCGAACTTTGACCGCTACTGGTCGACTTATCCGCATACGACCCTGACCGCTTGCGGCGAGGCGGTCGGGCTTCCGGAAGGCCAGATGGGCAATTCGGAAGTCGGCCATCTCAATATCGGGGCCGGACGGATCGTTTACCAGGATTTGACCCGCATCAGCAAGTCGATCCGGGAAGGCGAATTTTTCGAAAACGAAACGCTGCTGGCGGCCGTTCGCCATGCGAAGCAGAACGGCAAAAAGCTGCATCTGTACGGCTTGCTTTCCGACGGCGGCGTACACAGCCATATCGAGCATCTGTACGCGTTGCTTGAACTGGCGAAGCGGGAAAACCTGCAGGACGTTTACATCCATGCTTTCCTGGACGGCCGCGACGTCGCGCCGGACAGCGCCAAAGGCTATCTCGAAAACCTGCAGCAGAAGATCGCCGAGCTTGGCGTCGGACGGATTGCGACGGTGCAGGGCCGGTACTATGCGATGGACCGCGACAAGCGCTGGGAACGGACGGAGAAATCGTACCGCGCGATGGTCTACGGAGAAGGCCCGAAATATACCGATCCGATTCAAGCCGTAGTTGAATCGTACGAGAAATCGGTATATGATGAATTCGTCATGCCGACGGTTATCGTGGGCGAGGACGGCAAGCCGGTCGGACTGGTTGAATCCGAAGATTCGGTCATTTTCTTCAATTTCCGGCCCGATCGGGCGATTCAGCTTTCGCAGGTCTTCACGAACGAAGATTTCCAGGGCTTCGACCGGGGACCGGCATATCCGAAAAATCTGCATTACGTCTGCCTGACGCTGTTTAGCGAGACGGTGGGCGGCTACGTCGCTTACAAACCGAAAAATCTCGACAATACGTTCGGCGAAGTGCTTGTCCAGCACGGCAAGCGTCAGCTGCGCATTGCCGAGACGGAGAAATATCCGCATGTCACGTTCTTCTTCAGCGGCGGACGGGACGTGGAACTGCCCGGCGAGACGCGCATTCTCATCCCTTCGCCGAAGGTGGCCACCTATGACCTGAAGCCGGAGATGAGCGCTTACGAAGTGGCGGACGCCGCTGTCAAGGAAATCGAGGCGGGACGCCATGACGCGATCATTCTGAACTTTGCCAACCCCGACATGGTCGGCCATTCCGGCAAGCTGGAACCGACGATCAAGGCGGTGGAAGCGACGGACGAATGTCTGGGCAAAGTGGTGGAAGCGGTGCTGGCGCAAGGCGGCATCTGTCTCATTACGGCCGACCACGGCAACGCGGATATGATTACTGACGAGATGGGCCGTCCGCATACGGCGCACACGACGAATCCGGTGCCGTTTATCGTCACCAAGACCGGCCTTAAGCTCCGCGAAGGCGGCATTCTGGCCGATATCGCCCCGACGATGCTGGAGCTGATGAACATCGCCAAGCCTGAAGAAATGACGGGTTCCAGCTTGCTGAATCGATAACCGAGCCTCGATCCGGCGAATATCTAAATAAAGGAGTGTCCAATCTATGTCCCTCATTGTTGATGTTTATGCCCGCGAAGTGCTTGATTCCCGCGGCAACCCGACGGTAGAAGTGGAAGTGACCCTCGAATCCGGCGGCAAAGGCAGCGCGATCGTGCCTTCCGGCGCTTCGACCGGCGCTTACGAGGCTGTCGAGCTGCGCGACGGCGACAAAAGCCGTTATTTGGGCAAAGGGGTGCTGAAGGCGGTAGAGAACGTCAATACCGTCATCGCGCCGGAAATTATCGGCCTTGACGCATTCGACCAAGCGCTGATCGACCGCAAAATGATCGAGCTCGACGGCACGCCGAACAAAGGCAAGCTCGGCGCCAACGCGATTCTGGCCGTTTCGATGGCCGTAGCCCGCGCGGCAGCCGATGCGCTCGGCATTCCGCTGTACGCTTACCTCGGCGGCTTCAACGCCAAAGTGCTGCCGGTGCCGATGATGAACATCGTCAACGGCGGCGAACATGCCGACAACAATATCGACGTGCAGGAGTTCATGATTCTGCCGGTCGGCGCATCGAGCTTCAAGGAAGCGCTCCGGATCGGCGCGGAAATTTTCCACAACCTGAAATCGGTACTGAAGGACAAAGGACTGAACACGGCTGTCGGCGACGAAGGCGGATTCGCTCCGAACCTCGGGTCGAACGAAGAAGCGATCACGACGATTATCGCCGCGATCGAGCGCGCCGGGTACAAGCCGGGCGTAGACGTGTTCCTGGGCATGGACGTCGCTTCCACGGAATTTTACAAGGACGGCAAATATCATCTGGAAGGCGAAGGCAAGTCGTTCACGTCCGCGGAATTCGTCGACCTGCTCGCCTCCTGGGTGGATAAGTACCCGATCATCACGATCGAGGACGGCTGTTCCGAGGACGACTGGGAAGGCTGGAAGCTGCTGACCGAGAAACTGGGCGGCCGCGTACAGCTCGTCGGCGACGACCTGTTCGTGACGAACACGAAACGTCTGGCCGACGGCATCGAGAAAGGCGTGGGCAACTCCATTCTCGTTAAAGTTAACCAAATCGGCACCCTGACCGAAACGTTCGACGCGATCGAAATGGCCAAACGTGCCGGTTACACCGCCGTTGTGTCGCACCGTTCCGGCGAAAGCGAAGACAGCACGATCGCGGACATCGCCGTCGCGACCAATGCCGGCCAGATCAAAACCGGCGCGCCGTCCCGTACGGACCGCGTAGCGAAGTACAACCAGCTGCTGCGCATCGAGGACCGTCTCGGATCGTCGGCGCAATATGCGGGCAAGTCGGCGTTCTACAACCTGAAAAACTTTAAATAATCGTCCGGTACGCCCGCTTCATGCGGGACGGAACAGCGGCCGGCGCCCTTCTGCGGGGCGCCGGCTTTTTGCAGTTGCGGCGGATTGCCGTAGAAGCGTGATGAATCACGACGTAAACATTTGATGAGGCGAAGTATTTACGCTTTGAATCGAAGCATTTCGGGGTGCTATGGAGCAGGGCAAGAAATACGAGCTCGGCGGGCTTCTGCCGGAAGGGGCAAGCTATTGTATTCATGCGGACGGTATGATACAATAAACTTGCTGTTTTCGGCGCTGCGGAGCTATCTCCGAAGGCCCGGGAAGGAACGTGTTTGCGCAGCTCCTGCGCGGGAGGTGGGAAAATGGAAGTATTTCTGAAAATTTTGCTCATCGTGTTCTCGGTTGGTCTGATTGCGGTCGTCCTGCTGCAAAAAGGAAAAAGCGCAGGGTTGTCTGGTGCGATTTCCGGCGGTGCGGAGCATCTGTTCGGCAAGCAAAAAGCTCGGGGGCTCGATTTGTTTTTACAGCGTTTGACGGTCGTGCTGGCGGTCGGCTTCTTTATCCTTTCGCTGTCCGTCGCGTATTTGGTGAAATCCTAATGTAAATATAAGCGGAAAGCGGGGATGCATCCCCGCTTTTTTTATGGCGAATGGCGGCAGACGGTTGCGCGGTGGCGATTTCGTATATACTGAATGGTATATGTACATTTATAAAAAGTAGCGATGAATAAGCGCAGCCGCCTTCGACTCGTCAAGATTCAGGCTGCGCCGACGAGGTGGGAGAAGATTGACGATTACGGAGCGCGATGTGCTGGAGTTTATGCGGGAGACGGCATACAAGCCGATGACGTATCAGGAGTTGGAGCAGCATTTCGGCATTCAGGATGCCGGCGAATTTAAAGCGTTTCTGCAGCAGTTGAACCGGCTGGAAGCGGAAGGGCAAATTATACGGACCCGCAATGACCGCTACGGCGTGCCGGAGCGGATGAATTTGCTTCGCGGAAAGCTGCAGTCGCATCCGAAAGGGTTTGCCTTTCTGCTGACGGATGACGACGAGCACCCGGATGTCTATATTCATGCCAATGATTTGAAAGGCGCCATGAACGGGGATACGGTGCTTGTCCGGATCACGTCCAAAAGCGAAGGCGGCGGACGGATGGAAGGCGAGGTTGTCCGAATTGTGCAGCGGGCCGTGAAAGAGATCGTCGGCACGTTCGACAACCATGAATATTACGGATTTGTTATTCCGGATGACAAACGGATTCAGAAAGATATTTTCGTTCCGAAGGGATCGTTTGGCGGAGCGGTAACGGGGCAGAAGGTCGTCGTCCGCATCGTGAAATACCCGGAAGGCAAACGGACGGCCGCCGAAGGGGAAATTGTGGAGATTCTCGGCCATAAGGACGATCCGGGGGTCGACATTTTGTCGGTGATCCGCAAGCATCAGCTGCCGGAAGCCTTTCCGGAGGAAGTGCTGGCGGAGGCGGATGCGGTGCCCGACACAATCTCGGAAGATGAAATCGCCGCCCAGGGTCGCCGGGATTTGCGGAACAAAGTCATTGTGACGATCGACGGCGAAGATGCCAAGGATCTCGACGACGCGGTTCATGTGGAACGGCTGGACAACGGAAACTATGTGCTCGGCGTCCATATTGCCGATGTAGGCTATTATGTGAAGGAGAAATCGGCGCTCGATCAGGAAGCGTACCGGCGGGGCTGCAGCGTCTACCTCGTCGACCGGGTCATTCCGATGCTGCCTCACCGGCTCTCGAACGGCATCTGTTCACTCAATCCGAAGGTGGATCGGCTGACGCTGTCGTGCGAAATGGAATTCGACGGGAAGACGTTGAAGCGGGTGCGGCACGATATTTATACGAGCGTCATTCGGACGACGGAACGGATGACCTATACGAATGTGCGCCGCATACTGACCGCGACGGAGGAGGAGCCGGAGACCGAGCTGATGGAACGGTATGCCGGGCTGATCGACATGTTCCGGCTGATGGAAGAGCTCGCGATGAAACTTCGCCGCAAGCGGATGCAGCGGGGCGCGATCGATTTCGATTTTCAGGAAGCGAAGGTCATCGTCGATGAGCAAGGCAAAGCGGTCGATATCGTCAAGCGGGAACGATCGGTCGCCGAGCAGATTATCGAGGAGTTTATGCTGGCGGCGAACGAGACGGTCGCGGAACATTTTCACTGGCTGCGCCTGCCGTTTCTGTACCGGGTCCACGAGGAGCCGGACAGTGAAAAGCTGCTGCACTTCCTGCAGTTTGCTTCCAATTTCGGCTATGTGGTGAAAGGGAAGAGCAATTCGATCCATCCGCGTGCGCTGCAGTCGCTGCTCGAGGAAATTCGCGGTGCGAAGGAAGAGACGGTCATTTCGACGATGCTGCTCCGCTCGATGAAGCAGGCGAAGTACGCGGCGGAAAGCCTCGGGCATTTCGGGCTCGCGGCTGAGTTTTACACCCATTTCACGTCGCCGATTCGCCGTTATCCGGACCTCGTCATTCACCGGATTATCCGCGAGGTGCTGGAGAACGGCGGAATGCTGCCGGAGCATCGCATCGATGCGCTGGCCGCGAGGATGCCGGACATTGCGCAGCAATCGTCGGAGCGGGAACGTGTGGCGGTTGACGCGGAGCGGGATACGGAGCGGATGAAGAAATGCGAGTACATGCTGGATAAGATCGACGAGGAATTTGACGGCATTGTCAGCGGCGTTACCAGCTTCGGCATGTTCGTGGAGCTGGACAATACGGTCGAAGGGCTCATCCGCCTCAGCAGCCTGGCCGACGATTATTATCATTTCGATGAGCTGCATATGGTGCTGATCGGCGAGCGCACCTCGAAGGTGTACCGGATCGGCGACGAGGTGCGAATCCGCGTGGCGCGCGTCAATATGGACGACTATACGATCGATTTCGAGATGGTCGACGTCCGGCCGCGCGGCCGTTATCGCGGCTACGCCGAAGCGGGCTACGGCGGCTCGCGCAAGGGAAGCCGCCGCGGCGCTGCCGGCGGCGGGCGATACGGCCGCGATGCGGGCAGGGGCGAAGCGCCCGCACGCGGAGGGAAGCCGCGCAAGAATAGGCGCGGCGGAGATGCCGCTGCGGCGGATGAGGCGCAGCGGGAGCCGTTGTCCGAGGCCGGGGCGAGGGAGACCGGCCTCGGCGAGGATGCGCACACGAGCCATGGCGGTGGCGAGGTGCGCAAGGATATGTGGGGGCTGCCGATTCCGGGCAGCCCACGCAGCGGCGCCGCGCGCGGCCGGAACGGCGCGCCGCGCGGCGGCCGTGCGGCGGCGGGGAGCGGTGCATCCCGCCGCAAGAAGACGTCGCCGACGGGGATTTTCGTCGGCGACGGCGGGGGCGGCGCGGCCGCCGGGGCCGGGGCGAAGCCGCGCAAGAAGAAGCGGGGCGGCGCCGGCAACGGTACGGCGGCGTTCGTCCGCAAGAAGCGGAAGTAAGACGGCGGATGCAGCCGCCAGATCGCTTCTATGTTGTTGTAGCCTATGTTGTCACCCGAAGAGGCTTAGCTGTCCCGGACAACTAATGCTTCTTCGGGGGCTGGCTTCCAACGGGGACAGGCGTTGCGAGTGTGTGGTGACGATTTTTTGTTGAACTGGCCACTTTCACTGATAAGCTGGGGATGGGTACGCATCAATTGCATTTTGCATGGCTAACGGAGTGTTCCGATCCCATTCGCTAACATTTTAACGGTTGATGACGGGTTCCGTGTTCTTGATTTGTGCGGCTCATTTTTGATACAATCAAAACTTGACCGGACTGTTCGATATAGGGGCAAATGTCGCAGCGCTGATTGATTAGGCAAACGGTAAGGTCGCAGATTTTTCGATAGGTAGAGGGGGAGACGGCATGGGAAAGAAAAATCAGGAAGACAAGCCGCTGGCGCAGAACAAAAAGGCGTCCCATGACTACTTTATCGAAGAGACATACGAAGCGGGCATGGTGCTGATGGGGACGGAAATCAAATCGCTTCGCAAAGGAAAGGCGAATCTGAACGACGCGTTCGCCACGATCCGCAACGGCGAGATTTTTCTTCACAATCTGCATATCAGTCCGTTCGAGCAAGGAAATCGTCACAATCCGACCGATCCGACGCGCGCGCGCAAACTGCTTCTGCACAAATCGCAAATTCACAAGCTGCTGGGGCAGTCGAAGCAGGAAGGCTACTCGCTGGTGCCGTTGAAGATTTACGTGCGAAACGGGTATGCGAAAGTGCTGATCGGGCTCGGCAAAGGGAAAAAGCTGTACGACAAGCGCGAGACGGCAGCCAAACGCGACGCTCAGCGCGCCATCCAGCGAGCGCTGCGGGAGAAACAAAAAGTGTGACGGCTGGCCGACCCAGTGTGGGTTATTCCACCCGACGTTTGGTGGCGCTGCAACTTCGTATTCGAATTGAGGCGTAAGAGCATTGGCGGTATTGCCATGAATCGATACGTTTGCCAGCAACAAGCTGCGCACGGATGTCGCGGCTGTGTTATAATAATATTGTACGATTCTGATCGTACTCTTATCCATTCGGGGGCGTTTTTGGATTCGACGGGGATAGTTCGAGCATGGGTAGCGGGTAGTAGGGCTGCGGCTGCTTCAACAACGCGGAAGCCAAATTTAAACGGCAAACAACAACAACAACCTCTGGCTCTGGCCGCCTAATAACGGCCTCCAGGCTCTTACCCTCCATCGCCCATGTGGCGGGCTAAGGGCTCAACTTTAGTGGGATACGCTGTCCAGTCTCCGCCTGGGGCTGGCTGAAGAAGACAATCAGGCTGACCCGAAAAGCAGCCGGTGACGGGGCGGCTTTAGGGTGACATCAAAACTGTCACTACACCCGTAGAAGCCTGTGTGGCGTTATCTTCGGACAGGGGTTCGACTCCCCTCGCCTCCACCATACCTATCAGAAAAGAGACCGTGTTAGGTGAGAGTTAAACCATATCTTTGCCGCCGCGGCAAACATTTGCTTTAATAAACTCGCGGCAAACATTTGCTTTAATTATTCAGTTCCGGGTATGTGGACTATTCCCGGGTCTGTATTTGGAGTGCATATTTTTGTCTTTTGACAGACAAGAGTATGCTTTTGTTTTATAAACATCAATTCACCAAAGCCAGGTGGAAAATGTTGAACAGTATTACTTCAGTTGGAGAAAAAATAAAGTCAATAAGAAGACAAAATAAGATGACCCAAATCGAATTTGCTCAAAGCTTAGAAATATCCCAAGCTACGCTTAGTGAGATTGAATCTGGGAAAACCAAGCCTTCATTTGATGTACTTGTCCTCTTAGCTGACAAGTACATGGTCGATATGAATTGGCTCATAATAAATCGAAAGGTAGAACTGCATTTCGGGTTGCAAGAAGATGAGCTTAAATTATTACAAAACTATAGGAATCTACAAGATATTGCTCAGGAAGAGTTACTGGATTATTCAATGTTAAAATTGCAGCGATACCAAAGAAATAAATGATTCATAAACCACTGGTTCAAAAAAATCCAGAATACTGCGAACTTCTTCATGATTAGCAATACAGTACAATACGAAAAAAGCTGGCTCATTAGAGTCAGCCTTTTAACATTTGATACGATTATGCAGACATTCTGCGGCATTCGTCAGCACATTTTCGGCAAGCATCTGCACAATCTTTGCAATGCGCGTCTTGGAATTTCGCACACTCCGTTGCACAAGCATCACAGATGGTTGCACATACCTGGCATAGTTGTTTGGCATACATGCTTCCGCGAGACATCCATTGGGAAGCCAACGCACAAATATCCGCACAATCACGCAGCATATTGATGCAATGAACTCTTGCTTGAACATCAGCTTCCTTTAAACAAGAAGTTAGACATTCTTCACAAGCCTGCATACATTTGTTGCAAGCATCAATGCAGGTTTGAAATTGAGTTACAGACGAGTCTACAACCGTCGGCATAGTTATTCCCCCCTTTCTTAAGTTGAATCCTAAAATAATTTTTGCTGAGTTTCGATTTTGTACACATGGAATTTTTTAACACCAAGATTAAGAACTGCGGCGCAATCTAAACAAAAAGGACCACAGATAATTAACTGTGATCCTTTTGTTTTTTACAAATTACTCTGGCTTATTTCCCGCGTTCGGGTCCACTGTGAAATCCGGTTTGAACCCTTCATAGTTGACTTGTGTCACCATGCCTGAGGAAGCGTGGCCCAAGTCATGGCAATGGAACATCCAGTTTCCGGTGTTGTCCGCCTTAAAAGCAATTTCGTACTCCTCGCCGGGCAGTATATTCAGAGTATCCTTAATCAATGGAGAACCTGAGATCGGTTGACCATTTTTGCTTAACACTTGGAAGAAATGTCCGTGCAAATGCATCGGATGCAAGTCTTCAGGGGAGTTATTGATCAATTTCACTTTAATCAGGTCCCCCTCTTTCACCTTGATCGGATCTGTATCAGGGAACGTTTTGCCGTTAATGGTGTAGATGAAGTGACCATCGGCAGTGGCCGTATTTAAATCCATTGTATATTCAAGGTCGAATTTATCATTTAGAGAAAATTGAGCTTTGGCAGCTTCGCCGTACCGGGTCATATTGATAACAGGCCGTTGCTCATTGTCTGGGGTATAGTTACCTTTCGCTCCTTCATAAACGATCGGTATCGTAAGGGTGGAAGCCCCTGGATTTTTGCTTTGCTCTCCCAACAGCCATACCCCTGGATTATCTGCGACAAATTCAATATCGTAACGTTCGCCCGGAGCGATGTTTAACAATTGGCCGCTGACCAACGGAGGATTGTTAATAGGTTGTCCGTCTGAAGAAATGATTTTAAACTCATGTCCTTGCAGATAGAGCGGGTGAGACAAAAATCCTGCGTTGATCAATCGGATGCGTACCGTTTCGCCTTCTTTAACCGTCAACGGCTCGATGGAAGAACCGGATTTCCCGTTTGCGGTAAAGATGGTGTACATCATTGGCATCATTTCCGCATCGCTCATCATTCTGCCTGTACCTGTTGAACCCATATTCATTTTGCTGTGATTCATGGAACCCATATTGCTATGATCCATAGATCCCATGTCCATCGTACTCATGTTCACTGAACTGTGATCCATCTCTCCGTCTTCCATCCACTCATCCAAAACAATTGTGTAGTCACGGTCCGCCTTCTTCTCTTTCGGATCCTCCACAATGAAAGAGCCGTAAAGACCTTTATCGACCTGCACCACGCCTTCTTGATGGGAATGATACCAATAGGTGCCGGGAACAGTCGCTTTAAATTTATAAGTAAAGCTTTTGCCAGGTTGAACGGCATTCATCGTGACACCCGGAATCCCGTCCATGTTGTTAGGTACCGGCAATCCGTGCCAATGAATCGTTGTCGGTTCATCTAATTCGTTCTTCAGGGTTATCTCAACTTCATCTCCGAGTTTTACTCTGATTTGCGGACCGGGAACGGTACCATTAAAGGTCATAGCGGTACGCATATTGGTTTCGTTGACCATCAGATGGCTTTCTTTTGCAGTCAAGGTGAATTTTGTACCGGTAAGAACTTGAGGAGATCCTGCTGGCTCATCCATATTCTGAACCTTATTCATCCCGGGCATATTGCTATGATCCATGTGATTCATTTGATTAGGATCGCTTTTACTTGTGTCGCTCTGGCCCATTTGCATATTGCTGTGATCCATACCTTCCATGTTGTCCGTATTGTCCGTGCAGCCGGCAACGATCAAAAGGGAAGCTGCTATTGCTCCTATTGTTAACATTTTTCGATTCCATCGCTTCATCGCTGCAACCCTCCATCATTTGTTTAATAACGTCTGTATCTGTATGATAAAAGGTAAATGTGCAGAAACTGTGCAGATTATGAACAAAATGAAATAAGCGGTCATCAACGGAGGTGGAATTCATGCATACCATCCTGATTGTGGATGATGAGGAACCGATGCGCGAACTGCTAAAGGTGCATCTTCTCGGTGCTGGATATCAAGTAGATGAGGCCAAAGACGGAATGGAAGCATTGGATAAATTAAAGAAATCCTCCAACTACAGCGCACTGATTGTCGATTGGATGATGCCGTTTATGGATGGAATAGAGTTGACCAGAAGGATTCGCGAAATCAGCTCCGTTCCAATCCTGATGCTGACAGCCCGTAGCGAAACTTCGGATAAAGTGAAAGGATTTTCATACGGAGCCGATGATTATGTGACAAAACCTTTTGAAAGCGCCGAGTTACTTGCACGCATTCAAGCGTTATTGAGGCGCAGCCCGACTCTAAATCAAGAATCATACGATGTTTTGTTATATAATGGCATGACTTTAAATCCGAACGATCGTACGGTCTCACTTCAGGGAAGTTCGGTTGTACTCACGCAGCATGAGTTTGAGATTTTATGGAATATGGCAAAACACCCCAAGCAAATATTCAGCCGTTCGCATCTTATCGAGCTCATCTGGGGTGAAGATTTCCAAGGGGATGAACGAACCGTTGACTCGCATATTCGCAATCTTCGCGGCAAGTTGAAAAGTATTGGGGCGAGCGATTTCATCAAAACGGTTTGGGGGGCAGGGTACAAATTACAATGAAACCATGGAAACGCATGAGAATTCATCATAAATTAGGTCTATCGATCTTCGCCTTCATCATGATTTTAGTCTTCGTATTGGAAATCATTGTATATAACGTGTTTACCCGGTTTTATGTTCAGCAGCTCGCAGACGATATGATCCACCGTGGGCACAGTCATGCAACGGCCCTTCAAGAACATTGGTCAGAAGAGACATTGCGGCACGTCGCGGAAATGGAATCGTATTCCCGCTATGTGGTCGCTGTCATTGACAGCCGCGGTGAGATTCTGATTTCCTCTCAACCCCTTCAACCAACGCAGATGGAGTATGTAAAGAATTTTGATACGGTTTCGGAATATGAATGGGTGGTAAGAGATTGGCGACGTCAACCCTATTTGATTTCACAATCTTCCGTCTTGGACGGTAATGGTAAATTAATCGGGTATGTCGTGATGTATGCTTCCACAACGCCAATCCGCGAAGCCATTTACTCATTACGAACTTTAATGTTCTTATTTTCCGTGGTCTCGTTAATCATCATCTTCGTCTTGGTTTTCCTATTTTCGAATTGGATTTCCAAACCGCTTGTTGCGATGAGAAATGCTGTTCGGAAGTTAACACGAAACGATTACAACTTCTCACTTCCGATATCCGCCAGAGACGAGATTGGTGAACTGAATCAGTCCATTATGGAGCTTTCCGGTGAACTGAAACATTACCGAACTGAGCGGGAAGAATTTTTGGCTGAAATTTCACATGAGCTTCGTACCCCCATCACCTATATTCGGGGCTATGCCGATGTTTTGCAACAAACATCGGTAAAAGATGAGGATCGGCGTAAATATTTGCGGTTTATTCGCGAAGCTGCAGATCGGTTGCATCGGTTAATCGGTGACTTGTATGATATGTCGAAACTGGACCAAGTGAAGGTACAAATCGATAAACAGGAAATGGATCTTGTGCCGTTTATTCGCCAAATGAGAGAAGAACAGATGGAGAGGTTTATGGAAAAAGGGATTGATCTTCAAGATGATCTTCCATCCACGCCGGTGCGGGTTCAGGCGGATCGGAATAGGCTGGCACAAGTGATCATGAACTTGCTGGAGAACGCGAGGAAATACACGCCCGAAGGAGGCAGTGTTCGCATTCGACTGAGCAAAGAACAAAGAGAAGCGCTCATTCAGATTCAGGATACCGGGATTGGCATTCCGGATAGTGAATTGCCGCATATTTGGCGGCGGTTTTACCGGGTCGAAAAATCAAGATCGCGTGATTATGGCGGAGCCGGTCTTGGTTTATCCATTGCCAAGAGAATCATTGAGCTGCATGATGGAACTATAACGGTGAACAGCAAGGAAGGGATCGGAACAACTTTTCTTATTCGACTGCCATTGGAATGAGAAATAAAGGATTATTGACATACCTAAGGGGGGTATGGTACATTTGCGTTGTGAGGTGATACACCGATGAATCAGGACGAATTGTTAGAAGAAACGGGTGAAACTCATTGTTCCTCATGCCATGAACGGAAAAGCCATCATTCAGTGAAGACCAAGAACAATCTAATCTCCCGTCTGAACCGAATTGAAGGCCAAATCCGCGGCGTCAAAGGAATGATCGAAAAAGACACGTACTGCGATGATGTGCTAAACCAGATCGCGGCGATCCAGTCCGCCCTGAATAGCGTAGGTAAGCTTTTGCTTGAAGGACATATGAAGAGCTGCATCATCGAACGCATTCAGGCGGGGGAATACGACGTCATTGACGAATTGTTGGTTACTATGAACAAATTAATGAAATAATAATTCCTACGGAGGGATTTCGAATGAAACAAGTAACGTTGCAAGTGAAAGGTATGTCTTGTCAACATTGTGTAAACTCCATTGAGAACGCATTGAAACAAGTCGGAGCAAACGGCAAAGTCGATTTAAAGAGTAATTCGGTAACGGTCGAATATGATGAAAACAAACTCACCCTTGACGCGGTGAAGGAAGCCATCGAAGAACAAGGGTACGATGTTGCGTAATGATTAGTGGGGCCGCTCACTGGTGGCCTTTCTTTGTACAACAAGATATACCCCACATGGGTATAGTATCGGGAGTGAGTGGATATGGAATCCATCGAGGCGAAAGATACCAAGCAAACAACACTTCAAATTACCGGCATGACATGCGCTGCGTGCGCAAACCGGATCGAGAAAGGGTTAAGCAAGCTGGAAGGCGTCTCTTCTGCAAATGTCAATTTTGCGATGGAAAAAGCCAGCGTTACCTATGATCCGTCCATTATTGATATCCCCCAATTGGAACAAACCATTCAACAATTGGGTTATGACACCGTGAAAGAAGTTGCCCAATTCCAGCTTGAAGGCATGACGTGCGCAGCATGCGCCAACCGGATCGAAAAAGGACTTAACAAGCTTCCGGGTGTCACTAACGCAACCGTCAACTTTGCAATGGAAACGGCACGTGTTGAATATAGGCCTGGCGAAGTCTCTGTCGCCGAAATGCAGAACAAAGTCAAACAACTTGGCTATAAAGCGATTGTCAAACAAGAAGAAGCGGATGCAGGCGATCACCGCCAGAAAGAAATCCAGCGTCAGAAGCGGAAACTGATCGTTTCGGCGATCCTTTCGCTCCCGCTCTTATGGAGCATGGTCGGGCATTTTGCGTTTACATCCTGGATCTATGTGCCGGACTTGTTCATGAATCCCTGGTTTCAACTTGTATTGGCTACCCCGGTGCAATTTATCATCGGCCGGCATTTTTATATTGGGGCCTATAAGGCTCTGCGAAACGGCAGCGCCAACATGGATGTGCTGATCGCGCTTGGAACGTCAGCCGCGTACTTTTACAGTGTGTATCTGACGCTAAATTGGTACTTTGCGGGCGGAGACGTTCATCACGGGCCGGCTCTGTACTATGAAACAAGCGCGATTTTGATTACGCTGGTCATTATGGGTAAATTGTTCGAGTCGTTAGCAAAAGGTCGGACCTCGGAAGCCATCAAATCGCTGATTGGATTGCAGGCAAAGACGGCTTTGGTTGTTCGGGATGGTCAGGAAATTACGGTTCCGGTGGAAGAAGTGTTGAAGGGAGATATCGTACTGGTCCGCCCCGGAGATAAAGTTCCGGTAGACGGTGTGGTGCTGGAAGGAGTATCGTCCGTAGATGAATCGATGTTAACCGGTGAAAGCATTCCTGTGGAAAAGAAAGCCGGGGATACCGTCATCGGGGCAACGATCAATAAAAACGGTATGCTGCGAATTCAAGCAACAAAAGTCGGGAAAGAAACCGCGCTCGCCCAAATCATCAAGGTTGTTGAAGAAGCGCAAGGCTCAAAAGCGCCTATTCAGCGGGTAGCGGACCGCATTTCCGGCATCTTCGTTCCGATTGTGGTTGCAATTGCGGTAGTTACTTTCTTCGTTTGGTATTTTCTCGCAGCTCCGGGGAATGTGTCGGAAGCTTTGGAAAACGCCATTGCCGTTCTCGTCATTGCCTGCCCATGCGCGCTGGGGCTCGCCACTCCAACTTCCATCATGGCGGGGTCCGGACGCGCGGCCGAATACGGCATCTTGTTTAAAGGCGGAGAGCATCTGGAACAAACGCATCAAATCGATACGATCATTTTGGATAAAACGGGCACCGTGACGAAAGGGAAGCCTGAATTGACGGATGTGTTGGCGGAAGACGACGAAACAGAGTTTCTCAAGCTTGTCGGCGCGGCGGAGAAAAATTCGGAACACCCGCTGGCTGAAGCGATTGTGAGCGGCATCCGCGACAAACAGATCGAACTGCCCGAGCCTCAGTCTTTCGAAGCGATCCCGGGCTACGGGATTAAGGCTGAAGTGAACGGGAAAGAAATCTTAATCGGGACACGCCGCTTGATGAATCAATATCATGTTGACGCTGAACAGGCTTATGAAACGATGGCCCGGCTGGAGGAGTCGGGTAAAACGGCTATGCTGGTCGCGGTTGACCGCCGTTATGCGGGAATGGTTGCTGTGGCGGATACGATTAAAGATACGTCGAAAGCGGCTGTCAGCCGGCTGAAAGACATGGGGATTCAAGTGATCATGATCACCGGCGACAACGAACGTACAGCGAAAGCAATTGCCGCCCAGGTCGGCATCGACCATGTGCGTGCGGAAGTGCTGCCGGAAGGCAAGGCGGAAGAAGTAAAGAAACTGCAAGCCGAGGGCAGAAAAGTTGCGATGGTTGGTGACGGGATTAACGATGCGCCCGCGCTTGCGACAGCCGACATCGGAATGGCCATCGGAACGGGTACGGACGTCGCGATGGAAGCGGCTGATGTGACCCTGATGCGCGGGGATCTTTCCAGCATCCCGGACGCGATTTTAATGAGCCGCAAGACGATGAGCAACATCAAGCAAAATTTGTTCTGGGCGCTTGGGTATAACACGCTGGGCATCCCGATTGCGGCTGTCGGATTGTTAGCGCCATGGGTAGCAGGTGCGGCGATGGCGTTAAGCTCCGTTTCGGTCGTTCTGAATGCGCTGAGGTTGCAGCGCGTTAAGATCCACCAGTAATAAAACGAGGGGAGAAGAATCATGGGGGACACAACAAAATTGCAGTGGCCCCCCCGGTGCAGGTTGGGGGAAGCCTATTTACACCGGAGCAGTTGGCTAAGATCGGTTCGATTGTCGGTTCCAATGCGAAAATTGAAATGACGCCTTTTAAACAACTCTATGTGGAGGTGCCTTTCGATCGGCGTGACTTGATCCAGGAGGAGCTGGAGCGTGCAGGACTCGAGGTGTACCCGGCCGGATTTCTCACGAAAAGCCTGATTGCTTGCAATTTTTGCAAGGGTGCGGAGGACGCGGGTCTGGAAACGGCTCGAAAGCTCAATCAAGCGATTGCCGGCATTGAAACGCCAACTCCCCTTAAAATTGGCTATGCCGGCTGCGCGCTCGGCACCAGCGAGCCTTTGCTGAAAGATATCGGGGTCGTCAAAATGAAGGATATGTTTGATATTTATATAGGCGGGGAACCGAAAGGGCTCAAAACGGCAATAGCCCAAAAGCTCGTCTCCGGATTGACGGAAGATCGGCTGGTTCCGGTCATTAGGAAGATCATCGATTTTTATATAGCTAATGCTAAAGGGAAAGAGAAATTCAGGAAATTCGTCGAGCGGGTTTCACTTGAGCAGCTGCAACAAATCACACAAAGTTGATCTGCACAAAATCTGCATATTTACGATATACCATGATATCAAATCGAAGGAGAGGAGATCTTCATATGGATTGGACTTGGCTGTTGCTACTGTTGTGCCCATTGATGATGATCTTCATGATGAAAGGGATGCATGGTACGCATGGGAAGCATGAACACCAAACAGAAAAGGAAATTTTGGAGTTAAAGAAAGAAAATCAAAGGTTGTCTCAAGAACTGGAACATCTTAGGAAAAACACAGGGTAAAATTAAAAAAACGGCGGTAAAACAGAAATTAAAGAGCTGAAAGAGGCAGAAATGGAGCACGTTCACGGTTTGGGCTGCTCATCGACGGCAACAAGCTTCTCTTTGGATATTACAACAGCGGTCATCCTGCTCCAGGCTCCAGGAAGATCCAGAGCTTAAAGGTATGGTGAAGCGTCATGTACAGTGTTTTTAGCGAGATCAGTTCGTGGATGAGCGGCCCCTTTGCCAATGTAGCCATTAGTTCGAAAATATCGTTTTTGGCGGCTTTGTTCTTTGGGTTTGCAGGATCAGTCGCGCCTTGTCAATTAACCGCCAACTTAGGCAGCATCACTTATTTTGGCAATAAATATATAAATGAAAAGTTGGCCGGCATCGAATTTCTTCTTTACTTATTGGGAAAGATCAGCGTTTATTCATTGTTTGGATGGCTGTTTTGGATATTCGGGCAGAGTGTTTCAGTTGAATCGATTCCCATATTCGTTTATGCCCGAAAGTTGATAGGTCCTTTGTTCATCCTTATGGGATTGTTCTTTCTTGGATGGATAAAGTTTAGATTCTCTTTCGGATTCAAAATGTCTTCAGGACTTGCTAAGATATCCGAGCGAGTAGGGGGAAAAGCTGGTGCATTCTTGATGGGTGTAGCATTCTCTTTAGGCTTTTGTCCCACGATGGTGCTGCTTTTCTTTGGTTGGATGATGCCAGTTGCTTTGCAGTCACCATACGGAATCATTTTACCATCCGTGTTTGCGGTTGGGACCTCTTTTCCCTTGCTAATATTTTTTGGCATTATCATTGGATTCGGCATAGATAGGACTATCGTTAAAAAAGCAAGACAATGGGGGCGCTATATTTACAAAGCGTCCGGCGTTTTTCTGATCTTGTTGGGTATTAGTGACACGATTACTTATTGGGGCATATAGAGACCTGCGTTGGGGTACATTTTGATGAGTTATTTCACAGGATAATATTAAGAGGGGCTCTGGCAGGAGCCCTTTTCTTCAGGTCAGTTTATAACCGATGATTAAAGGAGGAATGTAACTTGAAAAAAATCTTAACCTATGGCATCCTCATCGCATTTTCGATATTTGCTGCGGCATGCACGGATCAAAAAACCGATGGACAAAACAATACGGAAGGGACCTTCTCACATATTCACGGCCTGGGTTACACCGGTGATGGCAAACGCCTGTTTGTCCCTGTGCATGACGGGATCAAAATTTACTCCGATGGCAAATGGACAGATGCCCCTGGCGACAAACATGATTATATGGGGTTTTCGATGGTAAACAACGGATTTTACAGCAGCGGCCACCCGACTCCAGGTACAACTTATAAAAATCCGCTCGGTCTTGTCAAAAGTACGGATGATGGTAATTCAATCACAGTTCTGGCTTTAGAGGGAGAAACTGATTTTCATGGCATGAGTGTAAGTTATTTGACACATACTATTTACGTGTTTAATCCTGAGCCCAATTCGATGATGCGGCAGGCCGGGATGTTTTACAGTGAGAATGAGGGTAAAAGTTGGAAAAAAAGCCGGATGTCCGGAGTCCGGGGGCAAATCGCTGCGGTAGCCGCACATCCTTTACAAGCATCGGTTGTTGCTTTAGGTGCGGAAACCGGAGCTTATCTTTCGGATGATTTCGGACAAACCTTCAAACCCGTCTATCCGGACAAACCGGTTTCTGCAATTACTTTTACACATGCGGGTGATTTACTCGTTGCAACGGTGGGATCTAATTCCGATTTCGTTAAGGTAAATATGAAGACGATGCAGGTTTCTGAATTAAAGACACCGGTTGATACAGGAGATGTAATCACCTACATTTCAGAAAACCCGGTCAATGCAATGGAACTGGCCATTGCAACAGATAAGAACGATATTTACATTTCACCGGATGCAGGCACCTCATGGCGGCAGATCGCAAAACAAGGAAAACTGATCAATGAACCGTAGGGGGCAAAAAAGTTGAGAAAGTTCATCAAAGCAGGGATCGTTTCTATAGCAACAGTATTGGCTTTGTCAGGTTGCTTGAATAACTCAAATAATTCCTCTGAAGACGGTATGGGAAGCCAGGGGATGGATCATCAGACAGGGCAGGCACCCGGTTCAGCTCAAAATCAGCTTGTTACGAATACGCCTTGGATCGCCTCGAAAAATACGACACGCATCAATACAAGTGACCCGGTGGAAGCGGCGATTTTGGTATCACGAACGCTATGGATGGCAACCAGTGACGACAACCGCCCGGGCAGTGTGATTCTGGCAAACCCGGAAGAGTGGCAAACCGCTCTAGCTGCCGCGGATTTAATCCATCATCCAAGCAATGGCCCGGTTCTGTTTGTGAATCAAGAACGGATAGCCGACAGTACGCTTAACGAGCTGAAGAGGCTGAATCCAAAAGGCGTTGAGATGAATAACGGTATCCAGGTCATTTTAGTGGGTAATTTGGACCCTAAAGTGGAGGAGCAGGTAAAAAGGCTTGGATTCAAGACGGATAAGATCGAAGGCAGCAATCCCGCAGCCGTTGCGAAAGAGTTCGATGCTTATTATGCCAAGGTTGCCCAAGAAATACCTTCATCCGTGATCGTAGGCTCAATGGACAGCATGGAATATACCATGCCGGCGGTAAACTGGATCTCCCACATGCCCGAGCCGCTGTTGTATGTGAAAAAGGACGAGATCCCGCAAGAAACTGCAGGAGCATTACAGACAAGGGAAGGCAAAGCAAACATCTATATCCTTGGCCCTGAGTCGGTTATCTCTGCCCAAGTGGAAGAACAACTGAAGCAATATGGAAGAGTTGTCCGGATTGCTGGCAATGACCCATTTGAAAATGCCATTGCTTTTGCAAAGTATAAAGACAAGGGTACCGATTTTGGCTGGGGGATTACCACCCCGGGACACAATTTTTCCTTCGTGAGCCTCGATTCACCGGTTTTGGCTCTTGCGGCAGCACCGTTTTCCCATCTGGGCAAACATGCGCCGCTGCTCTGGACAAGTAAAGACCGCATGCCGGATTCTGTAATGTCCTACGTCATGTCAGTCCGACCCAAATATAAAGATTCACCGACTGAAGGGCCATATAATCACGCTTGGCTGACAGGAAGCGAAGATGTGATTTCCCTTGCAGCACAAGGAGAAATCGACTCGATGCTGGAGATCGTATCGGAATCGGGAGAAGGTCATGGCGGGCACGGAACTGCGAGTGAAACCCCGCGACCTGCAAATCCAGATGGGGGAACTGGCGGCCATGACTCGCACAATATGCCGGGGATGGAGCACTAAATTCCATGGGCAAGTGGAAACTTATATTTTAACGTGTTTCAAAGGCCACCCCTTCGGGATGGCCTCTCAAACTATTTTGATGCCGTTAGCCTATTTGTTCACATCTCCAAACGCCCTGCCAAGTGCAGCCGTTTGGAGTCCCCTTTAAACTGCATTTGCAACAAATGACCGTTACCTTTTTCTTTTACCTGATATTGAACCACTTCCTGTTTTATTCAACTCGGCATCCAGCCTAAACATCGTTCCAAATTTAGGGCATGCATCCACTTGCTTAATCAGGCCCTTGAGTAGCGAATAGTTCCGGTTGCGGCTGTCCCCCCTTTTCGACCGGCAATCCTTTTTAATAATTATCTTGTATCTGCTGACGAAACAAATCAGCCCCTGCCCGGCGTACCCATTCTGGAAGTTCTGGAGCTTGGAACCGAATCTGGCCGTGCTTTTTTTCCAGCTTGATCGTATATACATCGGTGTTGTCGATCAAATAAACGTTATCAGATAGCTGCATCGCTTTAGGAAGGTTTTTAAGCGAAGTCTTGTAGCGCTGACGAATCAAGTCTTCCGGAATGTCATGTCCACCTGTGGCCACGCGCTGTGCTACCCGTTCAATGTGAAGATAAACGGAATCCAAACCCAAAAAATACAAATTAATGTGAAATCCTTGTTCTCTGGCCGCTTTCATCTGCCGGAGTGCATTCCCGCCGCTAAGCGTCGTCTCGATTGTAAAATTTTTGCCCTTTGTAATGCAGTCATTAACCAACCGAATCGTCTGGCGGCCGGCAGCCACGTTCGCTTTAGCAGGATCGGAAGGATTCAAACGCCTCGCGATCGCGTCAGCGTCTATAATCAAAAAATCCTTGTTGTTGTGGGCTAATATTTTCGTAAGCGTTGATTTGCCTGCTCCATTGACACCGGCAAACACTGTCATCGTAGGCCTATCTTCCTGCGATATCAATCTCTTTTCGAATTCCTGATGCATCATAAATGACCTCTGTTATTCTGCCGTCTGGATACTCGCGAAACAATTTACCATTCCGCCCATAACAAATGAACGTACCCGCAGCGAAAGCCTCTTCTCTGGCTGCAGCTGCAGCACGCTTCCCCGCCTCTTCAAGTTCTTTTCGCCCTAGGTCTTTCATCGGAATGATATCCTCTCTGACTGATTCTAATATGTCTTATTATATCATACGGCATCTAGTGGAGGAGGCTCGGGTTCAAAACGAATACTTGCGCGAATTGCAGGTAATGATCCATATGAAAATGCTGTAACATGCTTCGTTGCTCTGGACAGATAAAGACCGCATGCCGGAATCTGTAATGTCCTACTAGGCCGATTGAAGGGCCATATAACCACGCTTGGCTGACAGGAAGCGAAGATGTATTTCCGTCGCGGCACAAGGTGGGGGGATTATAACCCGGGACATATTTTCTCTTTCGTGAACCTCAATTCGCCGGCTTTCGCACTCGCGGCGGCCCCACTAATTCACCCACAAGTGGTCCTTTCCGTAGGGCGGTTTAGCCATTTCCGGTGATTTTCCACTTGCCCCTAAACCTTTCATGGCATATTCCCAAAAAATACGGTTACCTTGAATAATACATTTGTAAAAGATAATATTTATTTTAGGGCTTGCTGAATAATAAATTTTCTCAGATTTAACAAGGTTTTCATGGCTTTCGGGTCGAATTAATATGCAAGGAAAATGTACGTTTTCCTTCATAATTCGTGCACTTGGAGCGTATGCCATGTATCGTAGAACCGAAAGCCAACCTCAACTATTCGAAGATTTCTTCTTGCCATTCGGCGGAAAATTGAATAAGGACAATCGATGGGTCCAACTCGCAGCCATGATCCCCTGGTGGCGCGCAGAAGAAAAGTACGCGAAGTCTTTCAAGCAATCAATGCGTGGCCAAGTTCCTCTATCTGTTCGCATGGCTTTGGGTGCTCTGTACATTCAGGAGCGTATGCAGCTCGATGATCGGGAAACCGTACAACAGATCACTGAAAATCCGTATTATCAATACTTTCTCGGTTTGCCCCAGTTTCAGGACGAGCCGCCGTTCCACCATTCGCTTATGACGCATTTCCGCAAACGATTGGGCGCAGATGTTATCCAGCAAGTCAACGACTGGATCTTGGAAGAAGAAGCTGACAACAAGCAGAATCAGGATGACGATGGTTCGAACCGGCCAACGGGAGGCCGGAATGGCGATGACAGAACCGGCCAGCCAGACAACGAACAATCGAAAAACAACGGCACACTCATGCTCGATGCCACATGCGCCCCGGCAGATATTTCGTATCCAACGGATTTGAAATTGCTGAACGAAGCGCGAGAGAAACTTGAGGAGATCATCGATGTACTGCATGAACCCTTTGTTGGTGAAGCGCAGAAACCAAGAACGTACCGGAACACTGCCCGCAAACGGTATCTCGAGATCGCCAAGAAACGCAGGGCAGGTGCAAAACAGATTCGCAAAGCAATCGGCCAGCAGCTTCGTTATGTCTCTCGTAACCTTCGAATCATCGATATGCTTGCCGAAAAAAGCGGCCTGGAGCGTCTGAATGCCAAGCAATACCGGCAGCTACTTGTAATTGCTGAATTGTATCGCCAACAGCAGCTGATGTACGTCAATCGAACTCATACGGTTGAAGATCGCATTGTCAGCCTGTCTCAGCCACATGTCCGTCCGATCGTGCGCGGCAAAGTGAACGCGCCGGTCGAATTCGGAGCAAAACTGGCAATCAGTTTGGTCGATGGCTACGCACGAATGGAACAGCTGTCTTGGGACAACTTCAATGAGAGCATCACCTTGAAATCAGCTGTCGAAGCGTACGTCGAACGTCACGGTTGTTATCCGGAGGCGATTCTGGCCGATCAAATCTACCGAAATCGGGAGAACCTTCGGTATTGCAAGGAACATGGCATCAGGCTCAGCGGTCCGAGCTTGGGTCGTCCGAAGAAAGAGGATGATCGTGACCAGACCTTGGCCAAGAAGGACGCATCATGTCGAAATGCAATTGAAGGAAAATTTGGAGAAGCCAAACGCTCCTATGGTCTGGGGCGTATACGAGC
This sequence comes from Paenibacillus cisolokensis, assembly GCF_050481165.1. NCBI lineage: Bacteria > Bacillati > Bacillota > Bacilli > Caryophanales > Paenibacillaceae > Paenibacillus > Paenibacillus cisolokensis. The sequence continues at coordinate 122 of NZ_JBCNFP010000104.1, read as the reverse complement.
ACGTCTTCGTGAGACCAGCGAAACGGTGATTGCCCTTCAACTTCTGGTGATGAACCTCGAACGTAAGCTGCGGGTTCTCTTTTTGCCGTTTTTCAGGTTGTTATTAACCTGAATTTCGAAAG
>NZ_JBCNFP010000103.1:0-18180 GCF_050481165.1 Paenibacillus cisolokensis | reverse complement strand
TGTTTGATGCAACGCTAGTGCCTTACACGCCGCTTGGAGGTCAAAAATTCTGTATTATCGCAGAAATTTGAGCGTTCGGGCTGTTAATAGCGGAAAAAACTGCACTTTTGCAGTATTGGTTTTGAGCCGGGAAAACTTATCGAATATCCCCTTGGACACCACGCTGACAAATGAGCCATGAACATGTGAGACAGCCTCTTCGACTTGCTGCACGCCGCATCGTCAATTCGTATTTTTCTCGAGCAGCAGTCGTTCGCCGGGCGCCATGACTTTGCCCTTCAGGCCTTTCTCCGCCAGCATCCGAACGAACGTCTCGGCGTCCTGCTTGATTACGTCGAACGTATTGTAATGGACAGGCACAACCAGCTTCGCCCCGAACCATTCGGCCGCCTGCACCGCATCTTCCGGCCCCATCGTGTAATTATCGCCGATCGGCAGGAAGGCGAGATCGATATCGTACCGGTCGCCAATCATTTTCATGTCGCCGAACAACGCCGTATCGCCCGCATGCAGCACCGTCAGCCCTTCGGCCTTTATAATAAAGCCGCCCGGCATGCCGCCGTAAATGATCTGCCGCTCGTCTCCCAGCACGATGCCCGAGCTGTGAAACGCCTGGATCATTTTCGCTTTGGCAAAGCCCAGATCGACGGTTCCTCCGAGGTTGATCTCCTTCGTTTTCAACCCTTTCCATGCCATATAATTGGCCAGCTCGTAAGTTGCAACGACCGTGGCGTCGTTCTGCCGGGCAACCGGCTCGGCATCGCCGATATGGTCGCCGTGCGCATGCGTCAGCAGCACGTATTCGGCTTTAATCTCTTCCGGCTTGGTGACGGCAAGCGGGTTCCCTCTCAGAAACGGGTCGATGACGAGCGAGTGCGTGCCGACCGTCAATTGGACGCACGAATGTCCGTGATAAACAACTTCCATTATGTATCCCTCCCTCAAAATTAAGGTTTGTCTCCCGACGAGCGTTCTACGGGTGTTCTATATCAAATTATGAACGGGATCGGAACAAACTGCAACCCATGGCAAACAGGCCTTACCCTGTCAAGGATAAGGCCTGCCGATGACGGTCCCGGCAAGAGACGGTCAAATCCACGCTTTCAGGTTAATTTGACGGATGAAATCCTCCCGCGACTGAACGTCTTTGCTGCCGCCCGATTTTTCCGACTGGTCTTCGCCGTTCATAATTCTGCGAAACAACTCTTCGTTGCGGGTCGCCAGCGCAAAATCGATCAACGCTTCCCGTTCCACACGGTCGACTTCCTGCGAAATGAGCGTTTCTTCCAATTCCACATCGTCGCCCGGCACGAGAAAATTGCGATTGACCTTCGGCACCCGCACCACGTAGTCAAACACATTATCTGCGTTGCGATCGTAAGCAATAATATAGCCATACTCCCCGACGGGGAGGTTCTGTTCGAATCGGTCGGACACAATGACCACTTTCTGGCCCAGTTTCAGCATATTCGCTTGCCCCCTGTCACAAAACCGCTAGTCTGTCGGACGATATAAGTCAGACGATAAGTTAAGATTCTACTAAAAATGATTCTACTAAAAAAAAGTAACGGTGTCCATGAATGGGGCAAACAAGTCGTAACTGAATCGGCCGAACCTGCGAAAACGGGCTTAATCCGCCGGATGAGCGCGCACCGCCCGCACCGCGATCAAGAGCGAGCCGATGACGCAAAGCGCCGTGACGGCAACCGTCGGCCAAAGCGACCCGGCGGCGCCTTCCAGCAACAGCTCCCGGGATGCCGCAGGCAGTCGTCCGGGCGACCAGGCCAGCTGCCGCGGAAAGAGCGACGTCAGCAGCGCCAGCGCGGCGAACGTGCCGAGCGCCGAGAAAGCCGCGGCAGCCGGGCTTTTCCACAGAGCGCTGAACATAAGGGCGGCGCTGCCGGCGACGAGCAGCCACAGCGCATAAAGAGCCGCGCCGGCCATTGCGTTCCCGACCGCAACGGGGCCGATCAGCACGACGGTATAATACCAGGATGCCGCATAGCCTGCGGCCAGCGATGCCGCGACGAGCGCCGCCATCGCCAGCCACTTGGACAACACGAAAGCGGCCGGGGAAACCGGCTTGACCAGAATAAGAGCGCCAGTCCCGGTATTCCGCTCCTGTGAGACGGCCCCCATGAACGACAGGGCGATAATGAGCGCGCCGAATATGCCGTACTGCTCGAGCGTTCCGGCCAATATTTCGCCGCCCGACGGCAGCGGGATCGAAATGACCGCCCCTTCCGGCAAGTTGCCTGCCGCGTCCAGCAACTGCGGGAGGAAATAATATGACACCGGCTGCATAATTCCTAGCAGAATGAAAACGAGCGGAACCCACAGCCATTTCCAGCTCCTTGCCAGTTCCAGCCATTCCTTGCCGAGCATCGCCGCCAATCCGCGCATCACGTCGACACCGCCTTCATAAATACGTCTTCCAAAGTCGAATATCCGGCTTCGATCCGGGCCACCTTTACTCCTTCGTCCGCCATTTCGCGAAGCAGCAAGCGCCGGGCCGCATCCAGATCGGAAACGGCAAACCGGATGCCGTCCTCAAACGGCAAAGCCGATACGACCGGTCCGTCTGCCTTGCCGGCGCGTCTCTTCACCCATTCGAGAGACGCTTCGTCCCGTTCGGTACGAACCGTAATGACCGGCTCGCGATAGCGTTCCCGGATATCCGGCAAACTGCCCTGCACGACGATCCGTCCGTCGCGGACAATCATAATGTCGTCGCAAAGCTCCTCCGCATCGGGCAGGACATGAGTGGAAAACAGAATCGTCGTCTCCCGCTTCAGTTCCTTCAACAGCTCCAGCACCTCTCTTCTTCCGACCGGATCAAGCGCAGAGACCGGCTCGTCCAGCACAAGCAGCTTCGGCCGATGAACGAGCGCCTGGGCCAGCCCGAGCCGCTGCTTCATGCCCCCCGAATATGTGGCGATGCGGCGGCGGCCGGCACCGGCCAGTCCGACGCGCGCCAGCAGCTCGTCCGCCGTCCGTTTGGCGTCCGCCGCGCGCAGACCGCACAGCCGCCCGGCGTACATCATATATTCGCGACCGCTCATCCAGCCGTAAAAGGAAGGCGACTGCGGCAAATAGCCGATATGCGCCCGAATGTCGCTCCGCTCAGGCAAGCCGGTAAAGGCGATCCTGCCTTCCGTCGGGCGGAGAAGTCCTGCCAGCATGCGGATCGTCGTCGTCTTGCCCGCTCCGTTCGGTCCGAGCAATGCCGCACACCGGCCTTCGCCGATGGCGAAGCTGATGCCGTCGACTGCGCGGACGCCGCCGAACGATTTTACCAGTTTTTCTACCGTCAGCAGCGGCTTCATCCGTCCATCCTCCTGCCGAACAGGAAGAAGGCGACCGGACCGATAATATTGACGACGACGATGACGATCGCCCATACCCATTTCGGGCCGCGCGTATGTTCCGCCTTGATCAGCGCCGTGAGCGCCGCGACCATCAGGATCAGCTGCACAACAACGACCGGACCGATAATTTGCCACAGCTTCGGGTCCGACCAATGGAAATCCATATCATTCACTCTCCCTTTCTTCCTTCACTTCACTTTGCGCTTGCGGCGAACGAGCACCCAATAGAAGAGGAGCGGCAGCGGAAACTGAATCAGTCCCCACAGCCCCCAAAACCACGGATACCGCTTCCGCTTGCGGGCATCGATAAACAGCCATGTCGACTGGGTGAGCATAATCGGGGCGATGACGAGCCAAACCCAATACTCGACTTCGGCCAGTTCTTTCAACGATTCGGCCAATCGCGCTTCACCCGCTTTCCGAACCTTCTGAAGACGAACCACAAAGCGCCGGCCAATCCTGCAGCCTGCAGGACGGCGAACAGAGGCAGATCGTAGTTCAGCAGCCAGAACATGACGGACAGAACCGCAAACGATGCCAGCCAGAACAGCCCCAAGTCCCGCCACAGCGTCCGCTTGAGCCGCCGCCGCTCCTCAACGAGCGCTTTGAACCACCATTCCGGCGGCACGCCCGGCTCGTGAAGCTCTTCCATACGGTCCAATGCCCCTTTGATTTTGCTGTGAAACCACAGCTCATCGCGATCCCGTTCACGCATCGTCGCCCAACTCCTTCCGCAGTTCGTTTATTCCGTTATGAACCCTCGATTTGACGGTTCCCGCCGGTATGCCCATCATCGCGCCGATTTCATCGTATCCGTAGCCGTAATAATGCTTCAGCAAAATCGCCATCCGCACGCCCGGCGGCAGTCGGCCGAGCGCATCCATAGCAGCCGGCCATTCCCCTTGCGCCTGCAGCGTCTCGTAACGGAGCGAGCGCGCCGCGTACTCGTCCTGCCGCCACCTTCGTTCCCTCTTGCGCCGCCGGGCGGCGTCGATGACGAGCCGCGACGCGATGGCGACAAGCCAGGTTGAAAACTTCGAGTCGCGCCGGAACGCGGCGATGCTCTCGATGGCCCGGATCATCGTCTCCTGCGCGATATCTTCGGCGAGCGGACGGTTCATCGTCACCTTCAGCAAATAGTTCATGACGAAAGGGTAATGCTCCCGAAGCAGGGCGGCCAGCGCATCCGCATCACCGCGTACCGCACGGGCTACGCGAACATCCTCGTTGTCCAAGCGAGAACATCCTTCCTTCTGTATTCTGTGACGAATATTTGCATTTGCCAGTATGACGTACAGGATGGCCGAAACGTTCACAGCGATGCAAACCTTTTCGAAAAAACATCTTTGCAATAAAACGGAAGCGGAAGCTCCGCTTGGAGGAGCTTCCGCTTCCCATTCGCTCATTACGGCAGAACGATAAGCCCTTCGGGATAGCAAGTCAATGTCCGCGGCCAGCCTTCCGTTACAAGATACGTATCCTCCACGCCGACGACGCCGCGGCCCGGGAACGAAAATTTCGGTTCCACCGCAACGGTCATGCCCGGTTCGAGCGGATTGTCGAAACCGTTCGCCAGCACGGGCCATTCGTCGACCTCAAGACCGATGCCGTGGCCGAGAAACTTGACCCGATCGGCGCCGAATCCCATAAAATGTTCCGGCCATCCGGATTCGTCCGCCAGCCGCAGCGCTTCCTGATACAAGGTGGAACATCGCACGCCCGGAACCATCCTCCGCCTGACTGCCTGAAGGATCGACTCGGACCGCTCGTACGCCTCGGCCAGATCATCGGGCAATGCGCCGATGACGGCCGTGCGCGTCTGATCGATAACATAACCGTCGACGCAGCAGCCGATATCGATCAGAATCGGCTCGTCGCGCGCGAACGTCTTGCCGCTGACGCCTTGGGCTGCGGCCGGGCCGAGTCCTCTACCGCCCGCCGGCCCGTCGAAAGCGGAAGGCTCGGCCGCCGCGGCTCCCGAGCCGACCATACCGGTGACAATCTCCTGATTGTAACCGCGCACGCGCATCATGCCGATATGCCCGCGAATCCGCAGCTCATATTCGAGACGGGCCATCCAGGCAAGCTCGGTTACGCCTTCGCGCAAATCGTTCAAAGCCTCGGTCAGCGCGTCGCTGACGATGCGCGCGGCCCGCTCGATGCGCGCAATCTCCCAAGGCGTCTTGACCGCCCGGACCCGCCTTACGAGCGCGGAGCCGTCCGCCAGCGTCGGCGCGGAAGCCGCTTCCCCGCTCCGCAGTGCTTCAAGGAGCCGCAAATAGGTTTGCGCCGGCATCGTATCGAGATCGGCGGCCAGCGTCCTGCCGCCGCCCGCCGCAAACAGCTGCGGGCAATCCCGCTCCAGGGCGGCCCGGAAGCCGCGGAGCGAACCGAGCGGCGCCGTGCGGACCGCAGACTCCTGGGCCGCCCGCGTCAGACTGCGGCGGACGTAGAATACCGCTTCCCCTTCGGCCGGGATCACCACATAGCCCGTCTGCATCGACCCGGTAGCGTACAAAATATCGACGTTCTGCGTCAGCAGCAGCCCGTCGTATCCTTCCCGCCGCAGCGCCTGCTGCAGACGGACGATGCGTCCGTGCACTTCTTCTCTCGGTATGCGATATTGGTCCTCTATCATGAAGCAGCTCCTCTCTAGTCCTGACTTTCTCCTTTCATTAGAGCAGGTCGGCATCCGGCTCGTCAACCTCATCTCTAAAGCCTTCCTGTCGTCCGCTGTCGCGAAAGGGATTGTCCGCGAGATCGGCGGGACCGAGTGAACATACGAATAAAATGGCCCGTTGCGGTCATGATAAGGTTAGAACTTTCACCTATGTGAGGAAGCATGCTATGAAATGGAGAAACTGGTTTTCGAATCGATCCGATCAATCGAATTCCCGCACCGATCATAACGGGGCGCTTCCCGATGCGAGCGGTCCGCCGACGCTGGAAAACATCAAGTTATTGTTTCAGGATATTCACGATGCGCATGTCCATCAGCTAATGGCGGACGGTCAAATCGTGAAGCTGTTTTATATCCGCTCCCTGGTAGACGGAACCCAACTGCAAAGCGATATAGTGTTTCCGGTACTTCACAGTACCGCAGGTCAAACCGGGTGGAAAGTCATATCCGACGACGTTATACAAGTCAAGACATTATCGCAGGCGCAAGAACAGATTTTGACCGGATCCGTGCTCGTTATTTATGAAAACGGGCTCGTCTACGCGGTCAATAAAAAGAATACTCTCGGCCGCTCGATCGATACTTCCGAACAGGAAGCCATTATGTACGGTCCGAAAGACAGCTTGAGCGAACAACTTGAAAGCAGTTTGACGTTAATTCGCCGCAGACTTCCGGTCCCGAACCTGAAATCGAAAAAATATTCGCTCGGTTCATTAAGCAAAACCACGGTCATCCTTCTTTATATGGAAGGCATCGTCAATCCGGAATTGGTCCGAATAGCCGATCAAAAAACGAAGGTGGTCGATTTCGACGTCTTTTTCGATTCGGCGCATCTTTCCGCTTTTCTGGAGGATCACGCATTTAGCGTTTTCCCCCAATTCCAGCAAACGGACCGGCCCGATGTTTTGGCCTCGGCGCTTTCAAGCGGCAAATTAGTTTGGGTAGTCGACAATACGCCGTTCGCATTGGTCGCGCCCGTTACCTTTTTCGACCTTTTCCAGACTCCCGAAGACTACGTGCATCGATGGATGGTCGGCAGTTTTCTGAGGGGTCTTCGATTTGTTGCCTTTATGATCGCACTTGTTTTGACACCGATCTATGTGGCGGTCACCGTGCATCATTATCAAATGATCCCTCTGGAAATGTTGTTTGTGCTCATGCAGTCCCGAAGCGAAGTTCCGTTCACTCCGCTATGGGAGGCTTTGTTAATGCTTTTGACGCTTGAAATTTTGAAGGAAGCAAGTTTGCGTATGCCGACCAAATCGGGCCAAACCCTTGGCGTCGTAGGAGGTATCGTAATCGGACAAGCTGCGGTCCAGGCAGGGATCGCCAGCAATATCCTGATCATCTTTATTTCCATATCCGCCATCGCGTCCTTTTTGGTCCCCAATTATTTGATGACCAACTCGGGAAAATTAATCCAGTTTATTTTTCTCATTTTGGCCGCGTGGCTCGGAATGTGGGGCGTCGGGTTCGGAATATTTTGGCTTTTCATCCATCTGCACGGTCTGACTTCGTTGCGCCAGCCTTATCTGGCACCATTAGTCCCGTTTTACAAAGGCGACTGGAAGGACACCATCGTCCGGTTCCCGATCAAGGCATTCAAAACCCGTCCCCGTTACTTAAAACCGTTGGCGCTATATAAAATATCCAAAAGGAGGACATGATGCATTCCAATGTCCGTTCTATCGATTTGTTTGCGATTTCCAAGCCGATCAACCCGCTGACATGGATGTTTCTTGTCAACCGTCTGCAGACGCTGTACTATATCTCTTTTTTGCCGAACATCGTGACCGACCCGTCCATGATCTGGCTCATTCTGCTTGCCGCGGCATGCTCGCACTTCAATATATGGCTGCTCGGCAACTGGTTTCGTCAGGAAGGCTTGCCCGAAGGATATTTGGGAACCTTCCGTCTGTTCGGCAGGAAGGCGTTATGGCTCCTCTCGTTAATCGGTCTGCCTGTTCTTTTGATAAAGTGCGCCTTGATGATGCTTGGCTACGTGGAAATCGTGCATTATATATTGTTTCCCTCCCTGACTCCGAAACTGTTTGTCGTGCTGCTGCTGTTCGCCTGCTTGTATCTGGCGCGATTGGGCATGGAACAAACACTGCGTTTTAGCGTCATCGCTTTTATCGGAACCTTTTGGATTATCGTGTTCTATATTCCGCTCATTTTACCGCCGAAAGCCGACTACTATCATCTTCTGCCCTTGATTCCGGATCGGGTCGTCCCGTATTCTTGGCAGACGTTTTTCATGCTGTGGACGGCTTTTGCCGGTCCTGAATACTTGTTGGCACTGCCGAAAAAAGCAATGGACGATCGACGGTTCAAAAGATATTTACGGATTGGAAATGTTTTGAGCGCCATTGAATATGTCTTCTTTATCGGCATAGCCTTATTATTTTACGGGCCGGAATATTTGCAGAAATTGGATTTTCCATTCGTTCAACTCATCCGCTACATACAACTTCCGATAGCCGAACGTCTGGAAATGTTTATTATTCCGGCATATGCCCTTTCCGTCATTTATGTTGTAGCCGTTTTTCTGCTGTATGCAACGGGGGCACTCCAGATTGTAACCGGCACTTCACACCGCTGGTCCAAACGAAATCTGGGGGTAACGTTTGTGCTTCTTCTTTCGACGACGCTTGCGATACAACACTGGGGGTGGGCAAACGAAACGGGGAAGGTTCGGTGGATCGAGTGGCATAACTGGCTTGATGCATCGACCTATGCCGCTCTTCCTCTTCTCCTTCTCATTGCAAAATTACGGATCCAAAAGCGAGGGGCTCGCCATGCAACCCATAAGCCGACAAATTAAACGAGGGATACTTTTTCTTTTTTTCCTGATCAATTGCGGCTGTTCTTCATTTTGCGTAAAAACGAACACAGTCGACGAGATATCCCCGATCATCATGCAATATATTGACCAGAAGGACGGCCATTTGCAAGTATCAACGATTATCCCTCCATTGAAAAAGGAGCAAAAAAGGGTCGTTACGACTCAAGCAGCGTTAATGGAGGAAGGGAGATACAAATTGGATCATAAATATTATCGGGAAATGAAAAACGGGCAATTGCGAATGGTGTTGATCTCCAAGACATTGGCCCGGAAAGGTCTTATCAATGTGATCAATACGCTTATACTTGATCCGGAAATCTCGGATCGAATTTTTCTCGCCGTCGTGGAAGGCGATATGATCGGCTACTTAAACGACCAATTGCAAAGAAGGCAGGAACAGATCGATTTTTATTTGTACAGGATGATGAGCCATCATGAAAAGCAAAGGGAATTGACGATCATTAATCTTCACCAATTTATGGAAAAATTGTATGACCCCTATGCCGATCCGATCATGCCTTTATTTTCTGTCGAAGGTAATGATTTTGTTTACAAAGGTACGGCGTTGTTTCAAGACGACCGGATGATTGACGTAATCCGTCCGCCGGAGGACTTGTACTTTCAGATGCTCTCTCGAAAAAACCGTCAGCTCAAAATTATCCCGATGCCGGCTATGGAAACGGCCATCGGCGAAGTGTACACGACCCGCCATATTCGGTTTTCCCGTTCGTTCCGTGAAGTCCGGATCGATGTCACCCTAAAGGGAAGGGTAGAAGAATACAAGGAAAACACCAACTTAAGCGATTCGGCAGATACGGCTTCCTGGGTCCGTTCACTGGAAAGCCACGTCGAGTCGGAAATGAACCGGTTAATTCGCCGGATCCAGTCGCAGTCTATAGATCCTATTTCCGCGGGAAAGCATACGCTGGGACTTGCAAGCCGACCATTTAGCGGAGATAAATGGAGGCAACGTTGGCCTCATATACAGGTTCGCGTGAAGGCACACGTGAATCTGGAAAATATGGGTACGCTGAAACCGGGAAAATCCAGATTCACGCCAAGACATAACTACAATCTTTTTTGACATACGGGCAACATCTCGTCTTCTTCTTCGATCAAACGATGATGACGGAGATGGATACGCCAACGACGGATGTCGAGGTTACCCGCGACAGGCCGCCGCTCGATGCGAATGAAAGCTTCGCGCTCGACCAATCGATCGCTTCCGGCCAGTACAAAGAGAAATTGCTGTACGTTCTCGCCCTGGGCAGAATATTCGAATGAACTCGCTTCCGCTTCGCCGAACATCGGGAAATCGGACGAAGACACCCGGAACGCTTCAACCGTACACCAGCTCCGCCGCCCCTTTCACTTCCCACTCGATCGGCTCCAGCACGCTGAAAATACGCGGATATTGAAGCCGGATAATCATGACGACGCCCGGACGCTGCAGCGTCACCTCGTAGCCGTATTGTTTATTGCGGTACGTGTAAGGAAACGTCCGGTCCGCATTGACGATTTCGAACGCCAGCACGTCGACTCTGTCCCGCCAATAGCTCCCGGGCAGCGGCTGTCCGTTCGCATCCAGCCGCAGGTTGGCTTGCAAATAACGGAGCGCCTCTTCGGCGGCCCGCTTCTCGTCGATGCGGAAGCGCCCCGCCGCGAGCGCCGCCTCATCCAGCTGCTGGGCCGCCGCGTGGACGGCGCGGTTGACCGCATGCTTCCCCTGGAAAAGCGCCTGAACCGCCATTTCCTCGTCGATCTGCAGCGCGCCGCCCCACAGCCATATCCCCATCATCAGCAGGAGAAGCAGCAGCTTGTACAACCGATCTCCTCCTTTCGCACCTTTTTGCCTTATGGTACGTATTCGCTCATTTTCAGCCCGCCCGCGCTCATCCGCTCGTCCGGCGACGGCGGGGCGAGGCCGATCAGCCGGTCGATTTCGAACAGCCGCTCGAACGGGTAGCTGATCGCAAGCCCCAGCCCCGTGCCGCGCGGCAGCGGCTGACCCGGATCGTCGGCGGGCCGGCCGTCCGTGGCATAAACTTCGTACTCGAGCCGTTCAGGCCGCATGCCGAATGCGGCCAGACGAAGACGGGACTGCTCGATCATACGGCTGTCGATATAGCCGTGATCGCCGTTCGCCCCGATCTCCAGCATGTAATCGACTTCTTTCTGCAGCACTGCCTGCCGGACGATCAGCACATGCTTGTAAATCGGAGAGAACATGACCCAACACAGCATGCCGGCGAACAGGACGAACACCAGGATCTGCTTCATGGGCTGAGCCGCCTCAGCGAATCGGCGAACGCCCCTCCGGCTTGCTCGAGCTGCCGCTTCGTCCCGCTCTCTCCCCCGGCAATGCTCGTGAACAGAACGATGGCGGTCACGATCAGCAGCAGCGTCATTAACAGCGCTCTCATAGCGGATTCCCCCCAGTCGTCAGGCTGCCGGCTCTACGGCACCAACGTGCCGATGCTCGTATTGGCCGCGTTGCCCTGGCTTTGAATCTGCGCGCGCGTCCCTGTCGTATCTTTGGCGATAATGTTGTTGAACAGAAAAATGACGACCACGAGCAGCATCACCGTCATCAAAATATTCCGCATCCGATCACCTCCCGATCAAGCTTCAAGCCGGAACGGAGTTACCCGTTCAGCGATGAAAACAGCTTCTGCCCTTCCTGCACCCAGGGATAAATGAAAACCTGAAACGTGTACAGGATCGGAATACCGGCCAGCACGAACAGAACGTAAGAGGCCGATTCCTTACGGCTTTCCTTCGCGAACTCCAGCTTATCCTTATAGTCCTGAATCCGCTCGCGAAGCAGCCTGTAATAATCTTCGCTGTCGTGAAGCCGGAGCGAATCGATCGTTTCGACGAAGCTTACGCCTTCGTCGGTTCCGATCCGCCGCTTGAACCGGCGCAGCGCTTCTTCGGCGTCGTGGTACCATTCCGCGAGCAGCCGCTGCATGTCTCCCCGCAGGGCATGCGTGAAAGGCAGGCAGCGCATCAGCTTCGCGTGGATATGCAGCGACGAGCCGGACAAATAAAGCAGTTGGTTGCTGACGACATAGATTTCCTTCATAATCCGCTGCGCCCTCAGACGGGATAGCGAACGCAGCCAGATGCGATCCCACAACGCCGCCCCGTACAGCACGGCCAATCCCGACAATACGGCAAATGGCGACAGACGAATCCACGCGTCCAGATCGAGCAGAACGTACGCGGCCGCAACTGCGGGCGCCGTTACGACAATGACGCGCCTGGCCAGCACGTAGACGGCGGCGTCTCCCGTATAGCCGCAGCCTGCCAGCAGCGCTTCCCGCTCGGCGAAGGCGGGCTTGTCCCGCTCGATGCCGAACGCGCGCAGCCAGCGGTCCGATACCGCCCGCCCGTACCGCTCCGCGCCGCTTAGATGCGTCCAGCGCGGCAGCCGTTTCGGCAGCATACGCAGCAAGAACAGCATCGCCAAAAACGCGAACAAATACTGTCCCGCCAAAGCGGCGCCAAAAAAGGCTTTCGAAATCCAATCCTGCATGAAGCGGCCTCCTTTACATTTTTTTTCGGGACAGCCACAAGCCCATCAGAAACGAAGCGAAAATCAGCACCGCGGCGTTCAGCAGCATATCCCGTCCCTGCGGGTCCAGCACGTAGTACAGATAGGAATTGTCAGGGTTGTAATGAAAATTGATGCCCATAAACAGCGCCAAAAACAAAATCGGCGTAAAGTTGGCCAGCCGGATTTCCAGCAGCCTGGTGCGTTCCTGCTCGTTGGCGCGGCGCGCCTTGCGCATATCCGTTATCAGTTCCTTGACATTGTCGGTGACGGGGTGCCCCTCCGTCAGCGCCGCGCTCAATATATTGACAAAATAATCGGCCCAGACATGCCCGAGCGACGCCGCGAAGATCCGCAGGCTTGCTTCGTCGTCGCCGCGCACCGACAAATTGCGGTACAGCTGCTCGAATACCGCCTGTATCTGCGCCGGCATCCGCTGTTCCTCGACCGCCCGCTGCAGAGCGGTGCGGATATGCCGTTCTCCGGTTACGAGGTAACACTGATAGAACAGTTCAACCGCCGGCAAAAAATCGAGTCTGGTCTGCATTTGCCGGTGAACGAGCAGCGTTCGCAACAGCGTATAAGGCAGCAGGGCGAGCACGGCGCCGAGCAGCAGGCATCCTTTCACGCTCTGAAACAGCAGCGCTCCCGCTGTCATGCCGGCGAGCATCAGGAGCCCCGACAGCAGCACAAGCCCTTCCGGCCGCATCGGCACGCGCATCGATTCGAGCAGCTCGGACAGATGGCGGTACGGACGTTCGAAGCGCCTGACCGAGTTCGCAACATACAGGTAAAGACGGTGGCGGCGGCGATAAACAAGCCGTCCGGCATAATGGCGGCTATCCGTCCAAAGCCGAAGCAGGCTGAAAAAACATAGAAACAGCAAAACGAACAGCAGCGCCCCCGCCCCTGCCGCAGCCAGCGCCGTCATCCGGCATCGCTCCATCCTTCAGCCGCGGCTGCAAGCCGCTGAGCGGCGCGCGGAGACGGGGCGGAGGGATAAATCCATTCGCCGGCCGCTTCGTCGTAACGGACCCAGTCGCGCACGATTACGCTTCCGTCCTGCCAGCCGATCTCCCCGATGCGGACGATGCGCCGCCGGCCGCCGATCTGCCTCATCTCGACGCCGATCTGGGTGACGTACTCCGCAATTCTGCGCGTCAGACGTCCGGCGTCCATCCCCCGGCCGTCGAGCATGCACATGTCGGCGATCGCGTCCGGCACATCTTCCAGCGCATTCGCGTGCACCGTCGTCATGCTGCCGGCATGGCCGCGCGTGCAGGCGCGGACGTAGATGTTGGCGTCGTCGTCGCGGATCTCGGCATGAATGATGCGCTGGGGAGATTGACGAAGAGCGAGCTTGAACGCCTGGGCCGAGCCGTGAAGCGGGTCGTCCTCGTCGATTTCGTATTCGATCGCGTTCTTCGCAGGAAAGTCGCGGCGAATCATCATCTCCAGCCTGCTTTCGATCGTCACGATTCGCTCGGCGTCCGGCAATTCGGCCACGAGCGCCTTCAGCAAATGCGTCTTGCCCGAATTCGTCGGACCGATGACGACCAGATTGAAGCGGGCTCGCAGCACGTCCAGCAGCATCTGCCGGATCCGCCCGTTGATCGTGCCGTAACGGGGCTCGCACAGCGCCTCCAGGCTGAAGGAGCGGACCGTATAGAAACGGATCGTCAACGTCGGTACGGCGGTAAAGCCGAAGCCCGTCATCGTCACGCGCGAGCCGTCCCTCAGCATCACCTCCGCCCATCGTTTGCGCGGATTGATCCGATCGTTGTTGTACAGCACCAGGTTTTGCTGGATGCGCTCGACGTCCCGCACGGACTCGAACGAATACGCCGAAGGCCGGGCTTCCCCGCCGCGCACTTCGAATATGTCGGTGCCGACGACCTGAATCTCCTCAAGCCCTTCCCGGTGCTGCAGCACAAGCTCCAGCACGTTCATCCCGATCACCTCGGAGAAAAGCGCTTCGGCCAGCGACTGGTAAGGATGGCGGAACCCGGGAAGCTCGTGAATGCGGCGCCGGATCAGACGGTCGGTAATGAGCGCCATAATTTCCGCCCGTTCACGGGGGAAGCCGAGCACAGCCCGGTTCAGCTTCTCGCCGTACAACCGCCGCTCCTCTTCCGTGGCGCCGCGCGGCGCGGCCAGATAGGCGCGGATATCGTCGGCAAGGCGCTCGAAATCGCCGGTCTCCTGTACGGCCAGCGCCGCCGGCTGCCATTCGTCCGAATCGGCCTCCGGAAGCTCCAGCCGGATTCGGGCGGAGAAGGCCGAAGGCGAGAACTTGCCGGCTTGTCCGGCTGCGCTCTCCTTCATGACCCGGCTCCGTTGCGGTATGCGAGCAATTTGCGATACCATGGCTGCGATCCGGCGGCCTGACGCCGCGCGATACCGTACCGGCCAAGAATCGCATCGGCCGTCTCCCGCATCGCCTTGCGGCCCTGCTCGTCGCTCCGCAGCCATTCCTCGATCCGCCCGCTGTCCAGCTGGGAAAACAGCGATTCCGTCAGCCGCAGCTCGCCGATTCGGGTTAAACCCATCTCTTTGCAAATATCTTTCACGCTGTATCCTCCATTCTTCCAAGGGGGGTGTATAATAATTGCTTCATACGCTTCCGGCGGAATGCCGAACAAGGGCGAGACCTGGCCGATCCAACGCTTCCCGTCTTCCTGAAAGTGCGACAGCGCGCCGGTCGTTACGAGCATGCGGGCGTCGGCCCTGCGCAGCGAACAGACGGTTGCGGCATTGTCCCAATATGCCCCCAGGTCCAACGTAACGAGCGAATAGGTGGAGGCGGCCACCGCAAGCAGATGATCGGCCTCCTCCGGCGTAAAAAATTCGGCCTGGTCCCGCAGCATGTTGCCAAACAGCACATGCAGGTTTGGCATACCTTTGACCCGGTGCGAAGCGTGCAGCAGCTTCTCCGGCGTCAGCGACCCGGCGCGCAGCTCGGGGCGCAAGCCGTCGAGCGTCGAGGACGGACCGTCCATCCCGAGAAACCGGTGAATCTTGGCGCTCTTCAGGTTCATGCACAGAAAACCGACAGGCTTGCCGCTCGCTTCGGCTGTCCGATAGGCGAAGGCGAAAGCCGCCGAAGTGACGCCGATATTCGGGGTCGTGCCGACGAATGCGATTAACGGAGCAGGCTTCACCTTCCGCTCACCTCCGGCGCCGCGCCGGTTACGTCCAGCGACAGCGGGCTGTAGGCGATGACCAGCTTGCTCTCGCCTGTTCTGCACAAGTTGTCGATGGTCAGCCATTGCTGCTCGGTCAGATTCAGGTTAATGTAATCGATCATGCCGTTCGCGTCGCGGCGCGACGCATACATCCGCTCGCGGTCTCCGCGCGCCAATGACAGCAGGTTCGGATTGCTCAGATCATCGATCTCCACATTGCCCGACGTCTTCACGGAAGCGACGGTCACGACATCCTCGAACAGTCTGGCCGATTCCGTCGGCCCTCCCGAAACGTAAACGACGACTTTGTCGCCGGCGCGAATGCCGTTCGATACGGAGAGCACATATTCGCGCG
This sequence comes from Paenibacillus cisolokensis, assembly GCF_050481165.1. NCBI lineage: Bacteria > Bacillati > Bacillota > Bacilli > Caryophanales > Paenibacillaceae > Paenibacillus > Paenibacillus cisolokensis. The sequence goes on along the minus strand of NZ_JBCNFP010000103.1, from coordinate 2,191 downwards.
GAATTTGGAAGGTCGATTGATCGCTACCCGGCATCAGCCGGAAACGGTCGATCTTCCACAAGAGCAGCGGCTCTCCTTGCCCGAGCGGAACAACCGCCTCCATTCCTTCGACCTGCGACGCATCGAGCAGCATCTGTTCCGCATCGTACGACGACCTGGCGATAGCGCGATATTCGAAGTCGTCCGCCGCAAGCCTCGCTCCGGCAGGGAGCAGCCGTTTCGGCACGACGACGCGCACCGTCTCCTGCCGTTCGAGCTGCTGCAGCTGGAACGAATAGATTCCGTACACGAGCAGACCGGACAGAACAGCCGCCGCCAGACTGATCATTGCATTTCTCCTTCTGTTCATCGTCACTCCTCTCTCCCCGGCAAGCGAACAAAAAAAGAACGCAGGCAGGAGCCACACAGGCTCTCCGCTTGCGTTCTTCGCAAAGCGTTCGCTTAATCATTTTGAAGGATTCATAATATCGAGTGACTATATATTACCAGCGGATTTCGATTTTGTCCACACTTTTTATACAAAATTCTCCTTTTTTGCGAGTTATCCACCTATTATGTCGAATAATCGCGAAAAATCGTCCGGCAGCAAATGTGGTACGACCGCCCCAAATCGGTTATGATGGGGAAGTAAAAGCCGCCAATCAGCGGTAAATGCGGCCGACCTGCCGCATCATCTGGAGGAAATAACGAAAAGATTATGAAACGGCTTGCCAAATCTCTGTCATCCAAAATTACACCGGCGCGCATACTCGTGCTCGGCTATCTGATCGCCGTCATCCTGTCGTCCGTCGTTCTGACGCTGCCCATCAGCCTTCAGGAAGGCGTTCGTATCGGCTGGTTCGATGCGCTGTTTACGGCCACCAGCGCGGTAAGCGTCACCGGCTTGACCGTCGTGCCGACGGACTCCACGTTCAGCTTCTTCGGGAAGTTCGCGCTCATGTTTATGTTCCAGCTCGGCGGAATCGGCATTATGACGATGGGCGCGTTTGTGTGGCTTATTCTCGGTCGCAACATTACGCTGTCGCAGCGGCGGCTTATTATGGTGGACCAGAACCGCCCGCAACTGTCCGGACTCGTTAACGTCATGCGGATGGTGCTGATGATGTCGCTCATCATCGAAGGAACCGGCACGCTGATTCTGACTTTTTATTTCAAAGCCGCCGGATACCACGAGGAATGGCTGGAAGCGCTGGGCTTCGCGATTTTCCACTCCGTCTCCTCGTTCACCAACGCAGGCTTCGACATTTACGGCGATTCGCTTTACCGTTTTGCCGCGGACTACTTCGTCCAGTCTGTCACGATCGTGCTGCTGGTGCTCGGAGCGATCGGATTTCCGGTTCTGATCGAGCTGCGCGAATATTGGCTTCGCCGGAATGAGAAGTTTCGCTTCTCCCTGTACACGAAGATGACCGGGCTGATGTACATGCTGCTTGTGGTCGTCGGCACCGTCGGCATCCTGCTGTTCGAGAGGGGGCAGCAGATGGAGTCGCTGCCTTGGCACGAGCAGCTGTTCTATGCGCTGTTCCACTCCGTCAGCACGCGCAGCGGCGGGCTTGCGACGACGGACGGGAGCTTCTTCAGCCTGCCGTCGCAGCTTCTGCTCGCCATACTGATGTTCATCGGGGCCAGCCCGTCCAGCGTCGGCGGCGGCATCCGCACCACGACGTTCGGCGTCATGCTGCTTACGCTGTACAATTATGCGCTCGGGCGCAATGAAGTGCGCGCATTCAACCGGGCCATCAAGCAGGAGGACGTCACGAAGAGCTTCGTCGTTTTCTCCGTGGCGTCGATACTTGTACTCGGCAGCACGATGCTGATCGCCAGTATGGAGCCGCCTGCCATGTCGCTGGCCGCGATCCTGTACGAGGTATGCTCGGCATTCGGAACGAGCGGTCTGACGCTCGGCATTACGACCGAATTGTCCTTGGGGAGCAAAATCGTGCTGATCGTGCTGATGTTTATCGGCCGGATCGGTGTACTGGTGCTGCTGTACCTGTTCCGCAGCCGCAAGCAGAAGCAGCTCGTCCACTATCCGAAGGAAGACATCATCATCGGCTGAACGGTCGGCCGAGCGTCCGCGGAACAAAGCTGCAAAAGTGCAGTATTTCCGGGCGTAAAAGAACCAAAACGCGAAAATTGCTGCGATAATGCAGTTTTTTTGATCCGTTCTAGCCAGACCATCGAAAATCGC
>NZ_JBCNFP010000102.1:0-1395 GCF_050481165.1 Paenibacillus cisolokensis | reverse complement strand
CCTGAATTTCGAAAGCCCATCACGACGATAATCTTGTGAGGCTTTTTAGTGCATTTTGGCGGGAGTTTGTGGGTGCATTTCCAGTGAATCAGCGTGAATTGATGGTTAAAGGGCACACCTACCCCCTCCCCACAAGAACGGGTCTTTGGATTTCCATGTAAAATTGTGGAGTGTTTCATTCTAACAACGCAATTCTTGCTTCAATCCGTTTCCAGGCATATCGATTGGCGAAATCCCGCATCAACTTGAGAATCACTCGGCGGCTGTGCTGAATCATCGTCGCGGCGCAATGGAAAAATTCCAGGCGAAACCGGGCAATCGTATACCCTTGGTGCACGGGTTCGCAGCAATCTTGCTTAAACCGCTCATAGAGGTTGTAAGCCAACAGTTTGATGAGTAAGTCGAGCTCGTTCGCTTCAAAATCACCGGTTGCAATCCGGTCGATGGAAAACCCGCGTTTGGCTTCCTTGATGTCGTTTTCCATGCAGCAGCGCTGGTTGTAGAAACGCCACAAATCGATCGGTTCCCATTCCAGATTGGTTACGATCGCTTCGTACTGCCAGTCGTCATCAAAGATCAAGCGCGTTTGCCCGTCTTCAATCACTTGCGCCTTGCGGATGATTGCGACTCGTCGAGGCTTCTTCCAGGAGGTCGCCTTGTAGATGAGTGTAATGCCTTCGATGACCCATTCTTCGTCATCGACAAAGCGTTTCCAGTAACGACAGGCTGCCACTTCGGTTGCAAGACGTTGCGTCCACTTGAGCTTGCCGACGTAGCCGATTCGTCTCTTCTCCCACAGTCGGTAGAAGTCTTCGCCTCCGAACCCTTTGTCAAATCGAGCGTACTTCACTGGATGCTGATCGATTAGTTCGAACGTTTGCTCCAGAAAGGAAGCAGCGTCCGTCGAAGAGTGTGTATTGCCTGCTCGGAGAACGGCATTCAGGCATAGGCGCGATTGTCCCTCAAACGCCAGCAATGGATGATAACTCTTCCGGCCAGGCTTATGCGGATTCGTTCCTTTGGCTGCACCGGACTGGTTGCCATACACGGTCTCTACTGTGGAGTCCAAATCCAGGATTACTTCGGAAGGCAGACAGGGCCGAATCACATCCTGATTAATCCTTCGTAGATCCATCCGCAGGTTTGGGCAGGTTTTGCGTAATCGCACCAATTCTTTGTACAGTAAGGAATGATGCGGGCAGCGTCCGCCAAGGAAACGCCGGATCAGCGAATCATGTTGCAGCTTACGGAAATGGAAAAGCCGTTCACAGCCGAGCACCCAGCCGACAATGAGGTAGAGCAGGATCCGGTAAACAGGAAACAAGGCGTTGCCGGCCTTGACGCTCGGGAGGCATTGGAAAGCTTTCGCAAGTTTGATCTTTTCAAGGTATGCTA
>NZ_JBCNFP010000101.1:0-122012 GCF_050481165.1 Paenibacillus cisolokensis | reverse complement strand
TGCGAAAGTTGAGTTAATAATTTCTAAACTTTCAAAATTGTAAAATGCAAGCGTAATCGTAACAAGATTATGATGCTCTAACACATTAATTCATTAAAATATTGACAATCGTTGGGAGTGGCTCTTAAATGAACATGCGGACGGTAAACCGTTTGCAATATCAAAAAGCGTAAAGTCTGGAGGTTATTCTTTTATGGAAAATAATGAAGCAGAAGATCTGATAAAGAAAATTTTCGGCGATACGGAGCCAGTCAATGAAGACGGGAATGGAATTAGATACTTTACCTGTAAATGCGGCAGAATCGAACACAGAGAAACTATAGTCGATGGGATACCAACCATCATTTGCGAATGCGGAGAGACTTATTATACGGCTTCAGCGGTTCGATTAATGGAACAACAAAATAAATAACCATCTTGGGGGATGCTGAAACCAACTCTGCAGCATTGCCATGAACGCTTTGCGTTCCTGTCAAAATTGCAGACCTGCCGCCCCCCATACCCCCTTCACCTGAGAGGTTGAAGATTGAAAATAAATTGCGTTCCGAAAACTTCAGTTTTCGGGACGGCCAAGCGCTTCTCCGAAGCGAAGCGGAGGAAAGTGCGCGGTCAGAAAGTGCCGTAGCGTAGCGCGGCACAAATTAGTGGGGAAAGTTTCTCTATATATGAAAACTTTCCCCACTTAAACCTGCCTGTCACGTTCAATGTCAATTCTGCTAAGCCTTGTGCCTTCTTGAAAAGAAGAAACCGATTAAAACAATCTTTCCAACCTGCATCCGTTGCATTGATACACGTTATCCGCTTTTTGCGCAATAAAAAACCCTCCTTCCAGCTTGTGATTAGCAAGCCAAAAAGAGGGATTTATCATGAATCCTGTGTATCAGTCAGGTACTACAGGACTTTTACATTTTAACGTTTTGATCAGCACAAAAATCATTCGTCCGGCGATTCGAAACGGCATGCCGTGACGGTTCTCGATGTTGCGTGGTGCCGAGGACGGGAATCGAACCCGTACGGTAGTCACCTACCCCAGGATTTTAAGTCCTGTGCGTCTGCCAGTTCCGCCACCCCGGCACGGGATGTGTAATGACGATACAGATATTAACATGCACCGTCACGCTTGTCAACGAAAAGCCAGGCATATTTTTCCGTTCGCAAAACAAAAACCGCACCGATCATATGCCGGCACGGCGATCTGAACGATTGCAGCGAACCAATAGCTCCTCAGAGTCCTGTGGTGGGCCCTGAGGGACTCGAACCCCCGACCAATCGGTTATGAGCCGACCGCTCTAACCAACTGAGCTAAGGGCCCCTGAAAGGACAAACATACATATATGGTTGCGGGGGCAGGATTTGAACCTGCGGCCTTCGGGTTATGAGCCCGACGAGCTACCGGACTGCTCCACCCCGCGTCATTTGGTCACAAAAATAAATATACAACATTCACTATAGCTTAGTCAATTGTTTTTTTAATTTTTTTTATGGCGGCGATGCGTCAAGGAACGAAACGTACCCCGTAACGCCCTTTGCGGGAACGAAAAATTTCGATTTCCCTCGGCGATTCGTACCCGTAAATCCACCAGTCGTTCTCCATCCGCTTGACTACGCAACCGGCCTGAAATTTCGTTTCATACAGTCGCGCCCAATAAACCCACTTCATCCGCACAACTTTCCTTTCACGCTTTTCTTGTCATTAGATTGCCCCGAAGTCTGCAAAATCAAGCAAATCGTGTATAATAAAATTACCCGAACAGGAGGCTGATGCGTATGCAGTACGGCATTGCCATATTGCCGACCCGCGAAATACAGGAATTCGCGGACAGTTGGCGCAGAAGATACGATCCTTATTACGACAAAATCGTTCCTCACTTGACGGTCAGAGAGCGGGAGGAAATGGACGAAAGCCGGCTTGCCGAAGCCGTTCATCAACTGGAGCGGACCGTGGACCGTTTCGCGCCTTTTTCGCTGCTCTTTAATCGGGTGTCCACCTTTTATCCGGTCACGAATACGTTGTATTTGGCTCCGGAACGCCCGGAGACGGTCATCGAGCTGCATCACGCGGTTTGCCAAGGCCCCTTGAGCCTGGAATCGCCGAAGTATGTGTATACTCCGCACATTACGATCGCTCAAGAGATGTCGCCCGACGAGCTTCACGACCTGTACGGACGCCTCCGCATGATGCGGTTCGATCTGAAAATGGACGTAAACGAAATTCATCTGTTCGAGCGGGCCGAAGACGGCCGCTGGTCGATTCGTCAATCGTTCGCGCTCGGCGGATAGCGGTTGGAGAGAGGTATGCGGCCGCGAACGGCTGTACGCCGTTGGCGGATATGCGCGGGAAGCGCGCCGCCCAAGCAGAAAGAGCCCTTAAATCGGCATTGCGCCGTTTAAGGGCTCCTCTTGTTCGGTTACTCGGTTTTTGCCTCTTCCGCCTCTTCCGCTTTCGTTTCAGGGACCGGCAATACTTCGACACCGCTGCTTTGCGTGTCTTTGCCGTTATTCGATTTGTTTTGCTTCAATCGTTGCAGCACTTCGTTGCCTTTCGTCTCCCACTCGGCAAGCGCCTCTTTAATGGTCTTGTTCCCTTGCAGCACTTCGTTGAACAATTGCTCGCCCGGCTGCTGCGCTTCCCAGATACCCGGAATTTCCCGGTAAAGTTTTTCCTGCTCCAAACTTTGCGGCGGCAGCGGCTTGAGCGAATAGAACGCCTGAATATTGTAGTCGAGACCGCCCTTCGGTTGCAGAAATTCTTTGCGGGCCACCATTTCGTACGTGCTGCGCGATTTCAGCTTCGCCCATTCCCTGCTGTTGCTGAACTTCACGAACTCCCATGCGTCGTCCGGATTTTGCGCGTTGGCGTTGACGCCCATCAATTGACTCAAATAAACGTTCCCGCCGACTCCCGGCTTCTCCGGATGTTGGGGCACCGTGACGACGTCCCAATCGATCGCCTTGATGTCCTTGTTCGTCGCAGACATATCTTTCGCCCGAATCAGATCGTTAATATAACCGTAATCGGCAATGACCATGGCGACGCGACCGTTCATGAAAAAGTCGTCGGAGTACGGTCTGTACCCATACGAGTCACCGCTTTTGTTCATTTCCTCCATCAGCGCGTTCAGATCTTCCTGCGTCGGCGTCAGTTTGTCTTTGTACAATTTTACAATGGTCTCCCATACCTTGGCCCAGCCTTCGGTATTGACCGTCATCCGTTCGCCCTTGTCGTCGAATATTTTCAGCTGCAACGGCGATGCGTAGTTTTGCATGTCCCAGAACCCTTGATACGACCAGCGGCTCAGCATCAAACCGAACGTGCGCTCTTTTCCTTCCCCTTTGCTGACTTCGCGGGCTTTATTGATGACGTCCTCCCACATCATATTGTCCGTCGGCGGCTCGACTCCTGCCTTCTGGAAAATTTCCTTGTTATAGAAAAGCGCGGATGAGCTGAACGTCGGCGTCAGCGCATAAATGTTGCCTTCCCCTGCCTCCTTGATGCCGTCGATCACCGTCGGCACGTAATCGGACAGATCGAATTCATCCTGCTGGATCAGCGGATCGAGCTGCTTGAGCAAGTTGTCCTGCGTCAGCCGTTTCAGCATATTGTAGTCCAGCACGACGACATCGACCGGATTTTGTCCGGTCAGCAGCTTCTTGAACTCTTCATACGGATCTTTCTGCTCCTGCTCCTGGCCCGGCTGGGTATAGCGCATATCGTCGTAGTTGATCGCATAGGCGATTTCCAGATCGATATTGGGATGCGTAAATTCGAACGTATCGGTATACTGCTGGCGGAAATATTGCTCGTTGTCCGAACCGCCGTACAACACGCCGATCCGCAGCACACGGCGTTCGGCCGATTCCGTGCTTTCCCCTTTGCTGCATGCGGCGAGCAGCGGCATGAGCAGCATCAGCGCCATCAATCCCGCAGCCACTCTGCGAACAAGCGATTTGGAAACTCCATTCTTCTTCATAACCGTTTACCCCTCCAATGATTTCGGCTGCGAGATGATGATCCGCTCGCCGTCAAATTCGAGACTGGCCTTATCTTTAATTTTTAACGCCGCCAGATACTCTTTCGGAATTTGCAGCCGTCCGACTTTGTCGACGACGACATAAGCTTCGTGCACCTCATGAAGACCGCCGGCGGAAGACGGTATGCGTCCGTCCGCCGAGTCGAGGTTCGGATTGCGCTTAATAAATTCCGTGCTCGTCAAGCCGTCGCGGATGGCAACGACCCTGTCGACCTTGCCGGCCAGCGACAGGTCATGCGTTACGATCACGATGGTAACCCCGAGCTCCCGGTTCAGCCGCCGGAAAATATCCATAATGATGTCCGATGTCCGGGAATCGACCGACCCTGTCGGTTCGTCCGCAAGCAGCAGCTTGGGGCGGTTGGCGAGCGAGATCGCGATGGCCACCCGCTGCTGCTCGCCGCCGGACAGCTGATGCAGCTTGTTGTGCATCCGCTCCTTCAGCCCGACCCATTCCAGAAGCTGCTTCGCGTAGCTCCGGTCCAGATTGCCGGACAGCATCATCGGCATCTCCACATTTTCCAGCGCTGTCAGATAAGGCAGCAAATTGCGGGCATTGTTCTGCCAAATAAAGCCGACCGTGTCCCGCTTATATTCCACCAGCTGCTCCTCGGTAATTTTCAGCAAATCCCATTTGCCGACCTTCACCTGGCCGGCGGATGGGCGGTCGAGGCCGCCCAGAATGTTCAGCAACGTCGACTTGCCGCTGCCGCTGTTGCCGATAATAGCCATCATTTCGCCTTCGTCGACGGTCAAATTGAGGCCTTGCAGCGCCACGACCTCCAGATCGTCGGTCTTGAAAATTTTGACCAAGCCTTCGCAATAAATCACACGTTATCGCTCCTCTCCCATCTTGACCGCCTGATGGACGCGCAGCCTGCGGATATGCAGGAACAGCAGCACCGCGCCCAGCAGCATCATAAATCCGACTACCGCGTACAACTGGTTCGTATCCTGGGAGTCGAAGATAACCCTAAACGGCGGCACCGCATCCACGACGTTGTCCGTCGTCTGCAGAAACGGCAGGAAGAGCAGGCTGGTCACTTTGCCGATCGCCACGCCGAGAGCGATGGACAGACCGGCGGTAAAGATTTGCTCCAGCAGCAGCATCCCGGTCAGCTGCTTGCGGGACAGTCCCATCGCGCGGAGCACGCCGAACTGGACGACCCGGCCAGACAGGTTGAAAAACCAGAACAGCACGTAGCCGGTCAGCGAGACGATGACCGACACGAGAAACCCGAGGCTGAGAATGCCGAAAACGCCGCCTCTTGTCGGATGCTTGGACTGCGTAATCAACTCCGTGCGCGAATCCTGCACGGACGCGAGCTCGATGCCCTGGCTCTGCAGCTCCTCGATTATGGGAGCGACCAGCGCGCCCGGCTTCATCTTCAGCCACACCTCGTAAGGCTTGATCGGAAGCTGGTCGTAAATATAGTCCAGATTGGCGATGACGAACGGCGATTTGTCCGGATACTGGCTCGGCCAGTAAGGCAGAATGCCGACGATTCCGAACTCCAGCATCCCGTCGGCAAATCCGACTTCGATCTTGTCGCCGATCTTGAGCTGATATTTATCCGCCACGCCTTTCGGAATAATGGCCGCATGCTCGTAATAGCCGAGATTGCGCAAATAATAGAACGGATGGACCGGATACAGATCGTCGCGGAACCAGGCGACCTTGGCAAAATCGACATTGTCGATGCCCATCACCGTTCCTTGGCCGATCGACCTGCCGGCAATGACGATATTGCCCTTGTCCTTGAGCACCCGCGCCGCCGCTTCCACGCCTTCGAGCTTGCGGAACAACTCGAACGGCGGCTCCGAATACAGGATGCGCGTCGGTACGCCCGGACTGCCGCCAGGGTTCCCGCCGCCGCCTCCTCCGCCACCGCCGCCTCCGGGAGCTCCGCCGGGATTGCCGGACCCTCCGCCCCCTGAATTGCCTCCGCCACCGCCGGGCGGTTGCGACGGCGGCAATTCAGGCGTTCCGTACCAGACCGTTTGGATGATGACGTCGGTTCCGTATTTATAGAGCGTCCGTTCCGTCGAGTTGAGATCGATCGTCCTGGCCGCCGAAGCGTTGTAAACGCCGAGACCGAGCGTCAGAATGAGCAAAATCATGATCGGATAATACGTTTTGGACGAACGGGACAGCTGCGTCAGCGTCAAATACAGCGGCACCGGCAAAAACTTGCGCCCGAGAAAATTGAACAGCTTCAGCAGCCACGGAAAGAGCCGCAAAAAGAACAGTCCGAGCGCGAAAATCGAAATCGCCGGCACGAAAAACAGAAACGGCTGCACATTCAGCTGGTCGGTCGTCATCCCGGTCGAGAACGTAATCATTTGCCGTTCGTTGAACAGATACCAGCCGTAGCCGGCGACGCCGAGCAGCAGCACGTCGAAAAACCAGCGCTGCCATACCGGCGCCCGGTCCGAACGGGCGAGCTCCTGCTTGTAATTGACGATCGAAGATCTGGCGTAAATGACCGCGGGAATAACGGTCGCGAGCAGCGCCAGCGCAACGGCCGAGACGCCGGCGATGATTGCTTCGGTCGAGAAGCCGACCGGAATCGACTTGCGGTTAACGAACTCGAGAAAGCCGTTCGCAGAACCGATGCTCTTCGCCATGAACCAGCCGAGCAGAGGGCCGGCAACGAGCGCGACGGCGCCGAGCAGCAATCCCTCCAGCGTGTAGATCCAAATGATTTGCTTCGTTCCGGCGCCGCGGCTGCGCAGCACCGCGATATCGCTGCGCTGCTTGTCAAGCGCCTGCCGCGCGTTCATTGCAATAAAGAAAAACACCATCGCGATCATCGGCGCAGCCAGCGTAAACAGCATCGTCTGCAGCTGCAGGCTCATTTTGCGGAACTCGTCGAGCGTCGAAGCGAACGATATTTCCACCTTCGTGTTTTGAAGCCTCTGGTACAGCTCCACGTTCAACCGCTCAAGCGTCTGTCTGAGCGGCGAAATCTGGCTCGTCTTGATTTCCCTCAGATCGAAAACGTAAAACCAGTTCGCGTTCGCGACAGGAATGCCCCGGCTGCCGAGCAAGCCGTCGACAAATACGCTTTCGCTTACTTGCAGCGTATTCATCAGACCTTCCATTCCCTGATACCAGAACGGATCGGTGTCGGAAAGCGGCTTGAAGGCGCCGACCACATGGACGCGAAGCGTCAGGTCGAGTCCGCCGAAAACGGGATACTCATAGATGTCGCCTATATGCACGTCATTGCGGTACATCGCCTCTTCCATCATGACGACCTCGATCAGCCCGTCCTCGGACTCCGTGTCCGAAAACCAGCGGCCTTGCGTCAGCTCGACCTTGTCTTTCAATCCCGACATCGCCATCAGGGTCGCCTGACGGACGCGGCTTGCGTCGATTTTCGACGAATCTTCGGGAATGATTTCGGTGCCGCGGATGGAATAGCTGCGAACGAAAGTCTGATCGGGGAATCCGATCATCCCGGGTACGTCTTCTTGTATGTAGCGGTCCACTTCATCGAGCGCCGCGGCATCGGTCTTCGCGCCGCCCTGGGATTGGTAACGCATCAGCAGAGAACCGGCGGGCAGCCCTGTGCTCTTCTGCTTCAGCGACTCGGCGACGACGCGCTTCAAGGCCCCGTCCGCGTACATCGGAATGCTGGTGGCGAATGCCACCGCCATGACGAGGCCTGCCAGCGTGCTGAGCGTCAGCCAGCGGGTGTTCCACATTTTGCGGAACAAAAAGCGAAAAAGCGGCAGTCCCATCGGCTATCGACCTACAACTTTCTGGCCGGGCGTCAATCCTTTAATAATTTCCACTTCCGTCGCGGTCTGCTGTCCGACCTCGACGTCGACTTCCCGTTTGCCGTTCTCGTCAACGACCTGCACGTAAGTTCGCGAGCCCATGCTCCGCAAGGCGGACGGCGGAATGACGATCGCATTTTCCTTGCGGTTGACCACGATGCTGATCGAAAGCGGCGTTCCGCGCTGCACGCCTTTCGGCATTTTGTCCAGCGTCACGAGCAGGAAATCTTCCGGCCGTTCGGCATCGTTCTGCCCGCCCGTTCCGCCGTTGCCGCCGTTGCCGCCGTTGCCGTTGCCGCCGTTCTCCGTATCGGGAACCGGAAGCTGCTTGATTTTACCGTTCACCTTGCCGGCATTGTTCAAATCGACAGTAACCGGCATCCCGACGGACACCTTCTCCAGATCATCCTTCGTCAGCTTAACCGCAGCCACCAGCTGCGATGTATCGGATATGACGGCGACCGGATCGTATGCCTTGATCAGATCCCCTTTCTTCACATTGACGGTCACGACCGTGCCCGAGATCGGAGCGGTCAGTTCGGCTTTGGCGATTTCCGCTTCCTGATCGGCAATCGCCTGCCGTTTTTCCTCGAAATTGATCACTTCCTGCTCGAAATCGACAGGGTCCATTTCGTCGCGCTTGCGCAGCGTTTCTTTCATCGCCGTCTCGTCGCGCCTGAACTGCAGCCGTTTCTGGCGCAGATCTTTCTCCAGATCCTCGACGTCGAGCCGCCCGATCACCTGTCCGGCCTTCACCGTGTCGCCGACCTTGACGTTCAGTTCCATCAGCCGCCTGCCGTCCAAAGTGAAAAACAACGTTTCTTCCTGCAGCGAGATCAGCTTGCCGGAAGCCGACACCCGCGTCTCCAGCGTCGTCGTCGTCACCTCGTATTCCGGCTTCTGCGAAATTTGCGGCGGCGTAATTTCGGGCAACACCTCCTCCTCTTGCTCTTTCGGCAGAAGCGAACAGCCGCTTGCGGCGACAAGCGATGCCGCAAGCAGCACCGCCAATCGTTTTCTAGCTAATTTTTCCGTCCACCATTTCGTAGACATGGTCTGCTACCTCCAAAATCGTAGGATCGTGCGTCGTCATACAGATCGTCACTTGTTCGGTTCGAATGATGTTCTGGAAGACAGCCATAATTTGCGCCGCCATCTGGGAATCGAGCTCGGCAGTCGGTTCGTCGGCCAGCAACAGCCGCGGCTTGTGGGCAATCGCCTTGGCGATCGCGACCCGCTGCTGCTCCCCGCCGGACAGCTCGAACGGGCGATGCTTCATCCGTTTCTCCAGCCCGACAAGCTCCAGACAGCGGGCGGCCCGCTCCCTCCATTCGGAGCGAGGAGTGCCGGCCATGCGCATGGAAAGCTCGACATTCTCGAGCGCCGACAACATCGGCATAAGAGCGTATGCCTGGAATATAAACCCGATTTCCTTGCGGCGGATATGGGTCCGCTTGTCGTCGTTCATCTCATGAAACGGCAAATCGCCAAACCAGATTTCGCCTTTGGTCGGACGGTCGAGACCGCCGATCAAATTGAGCAGCGTCGTCTTGCCGGAGCCGGATCGTCCTTTGAGCATAATCAGTTTCCGGTACGGCAACTCCATATCGATTCCCTTTAATACATGCAGCGGCCGCCCGCCAACCTGGAACGTCCGCTCCACGCCGCTCACTCGCAATATCGGCTTGCGCGGCCCGCCGTCTTCGGCCGCTTCGGGCGACTTGTCCGCCCCCGAAGTCGTTCCGCCGGGAAAGACAGCGCCATTCTCCGCAACGGAAACCGGACGCGCGGATTCGCCGCTCGCCCCCTCCGTTTTTTCCCCTGATCCTGGCGCTTCAGCCGTAACGGCACCTTTTTTTCTCCAGTTCAAGCCCCATTTCATCGTCGATTGTTGCTCCTCCCCCTCATGTCGTCCTGCTTTCAACTTACGTTTCGGTCTATGAAACGCCCATTAGCAGATTTTAATAATTCTCATATACCTGTATAGACGGATGAAGACGAAAAAAAGTTACGTAATATTTGGAAATCATCATATAAAGATTTGCTAAAGCGGTTTTTGTCGAAGAAAGGGGAAATGAAGAGGATCAAAACCGAATGATTGCGACAGTTTTAAGGTCGGTAAACTTGATGCGGTAACTACTATCGTCGGGAACATCCGAGTAAACAAGGTAAAACCAATCAGACGAAGGACGCTCAGGTACTTGTCTGTTGACATATCCTGTACCATATAAAACTTCCTTGCTGTTGACGGTTTTGATTACCTCATACTTTACAGAAACTCCATCAACAGCATTGCCAATTTCTTGCCACCCCTTCAAACTAGCGTTTTTAGTCGTCGACTTAGAGAACGAGTTGCTGCTGACCAAATATTTTCCGCCTGCAAGTTGTTCAATATTCCAATACAAACAGACCCAAAGATGCTGATTTCATTGTGCGTCAGAAATCGATGAACGGGGAAACGGATTAGCCCCTTGCCGATGTGGTACGCCCGATTCGAGATGACTTTTTCGGGCAGACCGATAGTTGATGCCTATCAGCAAGGTCTGGAGAAGAAGCCTCTTTTCGACGTTCTCCACCGATCTCCGGCTCTCCGCCTAAATCCGATTGGAGCCCTCACGTTACCCGTCTGTCCGTTTCGTGCCTTTGATGAAGAAATCGCAAGAGTCAAGAACCGTTACATAGAAAGAGAACCGTGGCGAGGAAACTGAAGAAAGTCGCGGCTTGCTCTGGAGAAGTATTTCAAACTCGTTCTAGTTGCACGTTGTACAATGAATTGGCTGAAAAAGAAGCTGCTGTGGCGGTTGGTTGCACAAAGTGCATTGAATTTAGCCAGAACGTCCGAAAGAGGGGCACATATTCGATTTTAGTTGCACGTTGTACAATGAATTGGCCGGAAAAGAAGCTGCAACGGCGGGATAGTTGCACAAAATGCATTGAATTCGGCCGGAACGTCCGAAAGAAGGGCACATATTCGATTTTAGCTGCACGTTGTACAATGAAATGACCGAAAATGAAGCTGCAGCGGCGGGATAGTTGCACAAAATGCATTGAATTCGGCCGGAACGCCCGAAAGAAGGGCAATATTTCGATTTTAGCTGCACGTTGTACAATGAATTGGCCGGAAAAGAAGCTACAGCGGCGGTTGGTTGCACAAAGTGCATTGAATTCAGCCGGAACGTCCGAAAGAAGGGCACATATTCGATTTTAGCTGCACGTTGTACAATGAAATGGTCGAAAATGAAGCTGCAGCGGCGGTTGGTTGCACAAAGTGCATTGAATTCGGCCGGAACGTCCGAAAGAGAGGCACATATTCGATTTTAGTTGCACGTTGTACAATGAAATGGTCGAAAATGAAGCTGCAGCGGCGGTTGGTTGCACAAAGTGCAATTATTTTACATTTACGGTCGGAATGCCAGAATGGAAAGTGCCTTTCGAGCAAAGGACAAAGGAGGACACAACTCTGACCGCACCTCAAACGGCCCTCCAAACGCTTCTCCAAGCGTTCCTCCAAACGCCTCTCCAAACGCCTCTCCAAACGCCCCTCCAAACGTTCCTCCAAACGCCCCTTCAAACGCTCCCCCAAACGGGCACCTCAAATAGCACCTCAAATAGCACCCAAAACGTCTCCCAAACGGACACCACAGACATCGTCGTAAAGCCATTGCCGCACAAAAAAGTCCGTTCGCCCCGATACGGACGAACGGACGAGTGCCGGCCGGTTGGCGCATCAAACGGGCGAGGACGCCGGCCAGCCGTTGCGCTTCAGCCAGATGGCGCACAGACCGGTCCACGTGCCGACATGCTCGTCATGCTCGGCGAGCCCGAGTCCGTGACGCCCCTGCTGGTACACATGCAGATCGAACGGCACGCCGTGCCGGCTAAGAGCGGCCGCCATTATCAGGCTGTTCTCGACGGCCACCGGATCGTCGGCCGTATGCCACAGGAAAGCGGGCGGCGTCTTCGCGCTTACCTGCGCCTCGCCGCTGAGCGATGCGGCCATATCCGGATCGGGCTCGGGACCGAGCAGATTGCAGAGCGATCCTTCGTGCCGGTAAGGTCCGCGCATCGTAATGACCGGATAGCAGAGAATCATCGCATCCGGCCGGCAGGATGCCCGGTCCGCCGGATCGGCCGCCCCGGGATCGCCGTCATCGAAGCGGGTGCCGGCCATCGCGGCCAAATGCCCGCCGGCGGAGAAGCCGAGCACCCCGATCCGCTGCGGATCGACGCCCCATTCCGCGGCCCGGCTGCGTACGGTGCGGATGGCCCGCTGCACATCGAGCAGGGCCGCCGGATAACGGTAAGGCGCAACCCGATAGCGCAGCACGAAAGCCGATATGCCCAAGCCGTTCAGCCAGCGCGCGATCGGCTCGCCTTCATGCGCAGCCCGGACGGCATAGCCGCCGCCGGGGCACACGACAATCGCTCCGCGCGGCGAACCCGAAGCGGCTCCGCTCTCCGCCAGAAAAGGCATGATGGCGGGACGGTCTTCGTCCCCATTTCCTTCGGCCAGCGGAGCGCCATCCGGCCACAACAGTTCCCAGGCCGCCACCGGATTCAAGCCGCTCCGTCCCGGTCGGCGGACAGATCGAGCCAGCGGATCTCCTCCGGCGTCAGCACGATATCCGCCGCTTCCCGGCACGAACGCAGCTCGGCTTCATTGCGCGGGCCGATAACCGCCCCGGTCGGATAAGGCTGATTCAGCACATAGGCGAGCGCAATCTGGATCGTCTCGCAGCCCTTCTCCTTTGCGAGCTGCTCGGCGCGCCGGTATCGCTCCCAGTTCGCGTCATTGTAGAATACCCGTACCAGATCCGCATTCGATCGGTCTTCCGGCGTATAACGGCCGGTGAAGAAGCCGCGCGCCTGCGAAGACCACGAGAACAGCGGCAGCCCGGTCCGGACATGCCAGGCGTGCATCTCGTCGTCCACGCTGACGCAATCGTGCCAGTACGGCTCCTTCGCTTTGGCCAGACTAAGATTCGGACTGTTGAACGAGAAGCCGATCAATCCGTGTTCCTCCGCGTACCGGTTCGCCTCCTCCAGCCGCTGCCACGTCCAGTTGGATGCGCCGAAAGCGTGGATGCGTCCCGCTTCGACATGCTCGTTCAGCGCCTCCAAAATATGGCCGACCGGCACATCCGGGTCGTCTCGATGGAGGGCGTACAGGTCGACATAGTCGGTGCGCAGCCTCTCCAGGCTGATCGCAAGCTCCTCGGCAATGGCGTCGCGGTTGACGCGCTTGCCCTTCTCGTTCGGATGAGCGCCTTTCGTCCAGATCAGAATGTCCTCGCGATTGTTGCGCTCCTCTATCCACATGCCGATCGCCTGCTCGCTTTTTCCGCCGCAGTAAATGAACGCCGTATCGATCGTATTGCCGCCGATGGCGACGAATGCGTCGAGGTTTTGGCTGACCAAGTCGTATATTTCGGGCGTAAAATAATCCGATCCCATAATGAGCGGAGCGACTTCCTGCTTTAACCCTTCGATTTTGACCGAACGCATAAGGGCTCCCCTTTCAGTGTTGGATTAGGTTTAGGAAATGACGACGCGCTCGCGCGTCTCTGCGGAACGAAGGCAGGCGTCGATGACCTTCATGTTGTTCACCGCGTCGGCCGGGCTGAAACGCTGCGGCTGCTCGCCCCACACGGTCCGGGCAAAATCGTCGGCCTGCAGCGCGTACTGGTCGAGCGTCTCCATCCGCTCCTCGCGCTCCCCGTCCTTCGCATACACCTTGAAATGCGGCTCGCCGATAAAGGCGGACGGCACCTCGATGCGTCCATCCGTGCCGAGCACTTCCAGCGTATTGCGGAATGCGGCCCACATCGCGCAATCGAACGTCAGGGCGACGCTGCCCGGAAATTCTACCAGACCGGACGCCATCATATCGACATGGTCATGCTCCGGAGACAACAGCGCATGGACCGTCGCCGCCTCCGGCTCGGCATCGAGCAGCAGTCTGGCGACGCTGATCGGATAGCAGCCGACATCGTAAATCGCGCCGCCGCCCCAGTCTTTGCGGAAGCGGACATTGCCTTTATGGCCTGCGCTGTTGAACGTGAAGGTGCTGTGAATGCCGCGAATATCGCCGATTTCGCCGGAGCGGATAATTTCCTTGATCCGGTCGTAGCGCGGATGATGCCGGTACATGAACGCTTCCGCCAGCACGACGCCGGCTTTGGCGCATTCGTCCGCCATCCGCTGCGCTTCCTCCGCGTTGAGCGCGATCGGTTTCTCGCAAAGCACATGCTTGCCGGCTTTCGCCGCGCGAATCGTCCACTCCATATGCAGATGGTTGGGCAGCGGAATGTAAACGGCATCAATTTCCGGATCGAGCAGCAGCTCCTCGTAGCTGCCGTACGCCTTCGGAATATCGAGCTCCTCGGCCGTCTCCCGCGCTTTGGACAGCTCGCGGCTCGCAATGGCCGCCACGACGCCCGTTTGCGAATGGCGAATGCCCGGAATCATCGCCCGCTTGGCGATTCCCGCGCAGCCGATAATGCCCCAGCGCAACGTTTTGCTCATACGAATCTCACAACCTCTCTCCCGTTTGCCTACATTATAAATCAGCGGAAGCGGCAAAGAAATAAAAGGGTTTTCATCGTTATGCAACAATATGAAATAATACGGAGCTTGCGGCTGCGAACGCGAAGACAAAGCAAGACTGCCCCGAACGGACAGTCTTGCATGCGGGCGAGGACGCGCCGGGCGTCCTACGCTTTATTCCACTTGTACAGCCGCGACCCGATCAGAAAGGCCGTCAGCCCCCAGACCGCCATAATCCCCAGGTTGAGCCAGAAGTTCCCGCTCCCGATCCCGAAACCGTACACCATCGCATCCCGCAAGCCGTCCGCAAAATAAGTAAGCGGCAAAACATGCGAAATCGGCCGGATATACTCGGGCAGCGAGCCCAGATCGAAGAAAATGCCGCTCAGAAACATCATGAGAAAACTTGCCAGATTCGCGATGCCCATGTAGCTGTCCATCGACTTGCTGACAGCCGCGATCAGGAAGCCCATGCCGGCAAATGACAGCGTGCCGACCAAAAACACGAGCGCGAAGCCTAGCGGATCGACGTTGAGATGGGCGCCGAAGAACAGGACGCCGATCAACGTCAGCAGCGCAACCTGGATCAGGCTGAGCAGGAAGCGTACGGCCATGCTGCTGAGGCCGAACATCCGCAAGTCGACCGGCGCCAGAAACAGCCGCTTCAGCAGCCCGTTCCGGCGCATTTCGACCATGCCCATCATGCCGAACAAGCCGGACTGGGAGATGGCCAGCGCAATCATGCCCGTCATCAGAAAGTCGGTGTACGACAGCTTGTCGCTGCCGGCCGACACATATTCCGTCGCGATCGTCAACTGCGGTTCGACGCCTGCGGCCGCCAGGGAGGACTGCACGACCAGCTGGTTCAATATGCCGGATACCGCCTGCGCGGTTACCGAATTTTGCTTCTCCTTGTTCAGCAGCAGCTTGATCTCCCCGCCGGCTTCCGGCAGCGCGACGACCGCGTCGACCTCCTTGTCGATCAACCACTGCCGCGCTTCGTCCAGATTGGCCGGCTTCTCTTCGGTCTGCTCCAGCACATCCACATATCCGAGCGCCTCTTTGACCCCTGCGGCGGCCGGCGTAGACGCGCCTTCCACGACCGCAATCCGCGCGGAGAAATCGTCGCTGCCCGTTCTGCCGAATATAAGCAGAAAAATGACCAGCAGCAGCACCGGGTAAAAGATCGACCAAAACCAAACCTGCTTTTCGCGAAACGTCATCTTAAAGTGAGCGCCGAACAGCTTGCCGAACTGGCGAATCCCGGATTTGTTCCCCATCAGTCCCGCCACTCCTTTCCGGTGAAGGCGATGAAGACATCCTCCAGACTCATTTCCCGAATCGACACCTGCTCGACAGCAAGCCCTTCCTCATGGGTATAACGGAACAGCGCGTACAGCGTCTCTTCCGGATTCGCCGTCCATATGGTCAGCCGGTCCTGCTCGCGCTCAACCCGCACAGCCGCAGCGCCGATCCGGGCGGCGCCTTCGGCAGCCGCTGCCGCCCCCGCTCCGCCCGCGAACGTCAGCCGCACCTCGCGTTCGCGCGTCAGCCGTCCGATCAGCGCGCGCGGCGAATCGATCGCGATAACTTTCCCCTGATCGACGATGCAGACGCGGTCGCTCAGCTGCTCGGCTTCTTCCATGTAATGCGTCGTCAAAATAGTCGTTTTGCCGAGCGATTTCAGCTTGCGAACGATATCCCAAATGTTTCTGCGCGCCTGCGGATCGAGACCGGTCGTCGGCTCGTCGAGGAAGATCAGCTCCGGATCGTTGATCATCGAAAGGCCGATCGCGAGCCGCTGCTTCTGGCCGCCGGACAGCGTCTTGACCCGCTTGCCGCGATGCTCCGACAAATTGACCATCTCGATAATGTCTTCGATCGGCCGCCGCTTTTCGTAAAAGGAAGCAAATACGTCCAGATTTTCCTCGACGGTCAGCAGATCGAACAGCGCGCTCGACTGCGGCTGAACGCCGATTTTCATTTTGATCGCTTCCGTATCCTTGCCCCATTCCATGCCGAGAATCGAAATCGAGCCCCGGTCCGGTTTTTGCAGCCCTTCGATCATCTCCAGCGTCGTCGTCTTGCCTGCCCCGTTCGGGCCGATAATCGTAAACACTTCGCCCCGTTCGGCCGCGAAGCCGATACCGTCTACCGCTTTGACGGTGCCGAACGATTTGTGCAAATCCGTTACTTCAAGCACATAGTCGCTTTTCGTGCCCACACCGCTTTCACCCTTTCTTTATTTCTGTATTTCACTATAAAGGAAGGGGAAAGCCGGATGAACGGTCCGGAGAACGGAACAGGACTCCGTCTGCGGACGGATAGGCGAACTATTGCCGCAGCGCCAGCTGATTGCCGGATCCGTAGCGCCGGAGACCGGAGCGGAACAGAACGATGGCCAGCGCCATCAAAACGATCGCGGCCGCCGTCGCGCCTGCGACGAAACCGGGTCGCATGTCGCGCAGCAAGCCGATCGGAACATAGCTGACGAGACCGGCCGGCACCAGGGTAAACAGGACGATGCGGACGGCGCCTTTGAAAATGTCCGTCGGATAGGTCGTAATCGCGAGAAAGCCGTTGAACAGCTGATAGGCAAGCCCTTCGGCGTTGCCGATGAAAAAGGCGAGCGTGTTGGCGGCGAGTGTAAAAAACATAATAATCGTGCCCGCCAGCAGCAGCCCGAACCCGAACAGCAGCGCTCCGCGCAGCGAATGATCGCCGGCGATGCCGTAAACGGCAAACCCGAACAGCAAATCGCCGATCGCCGTCAAGGACATGCGGCTCGCCAACACGTTGAGCAGCACCGGCTTCGGCTGGGCCAGATAGACGTCGAGCTGCCCGGTTGCAATAATCGTCGCCAGCCGGTTGAAATTGCCGAACAGCACGTTCGCCCAGCCGAATCCGCCCGCGGTGACCGCCCACAGCATCATGATGTCGCTCAATTCCCAGCCGTTCACCGCGGGGAACCGGTGAAAGAAGAGACTCCAGAAAAACAGCCACATGAAATTGTTGATGAACATCATGCCGGCCGTCAGGAAGAAGCTCAGCCGAAATTCCATCGCACCCGCCAGATTGATTTTCCAGCACGTCAGCACGAAGCGCAGGACTCCGGCCGGGCGCCCGCGGCGGCTATCCGCCGTTTCCGGCGAGCCTTCGGCAGACCACGCTCCGGTACTCGCCGTTCGCGGCGAGCCTTCGGCAGGCCCCGCTCCGGTATTCGCCGTTTCCGGCGAGCCTTCGGCAAACCCCGCTCCGGTACTCGCCGTTCGCGGCAAGCCTTCGGTTGGCCCCGCTCCGGTATACTTCGTTCGCGGTAAGCCTTCGGCGGTCCCCGTTTCGGTATTTGCCGTTCGCGGCAAGCCTTCGGCAGACCACGCTCCGGTACTCGCCGTTCGCGGCGGGCCTTCGGCAGACCACGCTCCGGTACTCGTTGTTCCCGGCGAGCCTTCGGCAAGCCCTGCTCCGGTACTCGCCGTTTCCGGCGAGCCTTCGGTTAGCCCCGCTCCGGTATTCTTCGTTCGAACCGGACCGCCGTGACAGCCGTCTCCGTTATCCGCCGTTGACATGAAGCCGCCTCACTCCTCTCCGGTAAATGAAAACCGCCAGCGCCGCGAGCGCCAGCGTCCAGGCCGCCTGTACGGCCAAAAAACGGGCAAGCGGGCTGCCCGCGAAATCCACCGCCGTTCTGGCCGGCATATACAGCACCGCCTGGAACGGCAGCCAGGCGCAAACACGCTGCAGCCAATCCGGCATCATATCGATCGGAAGCAGCATACCGCCGACAGTAAACTGCAGCTTCTGCAGCACGAACTCCAGCCCCCTCGTTTCCTCGACCCAGAAAGCGCAGAGCGCAACCGTTACATTGAGCAGGAATGCGACCGTCATTGCGCCCGCGCTTAAAGCGAGAAGCCCCGCCCATCCGGCGCCGAACGCCGGCGGACCGACGAAACACCAGGCGATCGCGCTGCCGGCCGCCAAATGAACGACAAAGCGCAGCGCGGCTTCGCCCAAAAACGCCATATAGTGATAGCCGATATAAGATAACGGCCGCACGAGCCGTATCGCGATATCGCCCTGCTTGATCTCGTCTTCCATCCGCAAGCACAGATGGGGAAACGCCATCGTCAGCGCTTCGGTGAATACGAGATACCAAACGATCTGCTTCAAGGTGAACCCGGCGACGACCGGTTCGCCCGTTCCCGCATAGGCTGCGCTCCAAAGCTGAACGAAGATGAACAGTATAAGAAGCAGGAATACCGACCGCAGCAAAAAATCGGTCATATAAGCCAACTGATGGCGCAGCGTAATGACGCCGACCGCCCGGTATTTGGCCAGTTTTGCGCCGATCATGCCCCTTCCCTCCTCCCCGCCTCCCGCGCGTAAATATGCTTGATAACTTCTTCCATCGGCGGATTTTCGATCGTCACGTCGCGAATGCGCATTCGGCCGACGATCGAGGCGAGAACAGGCTCGATCGCGGTGACGCCGACGTCTACGGCAAGCCGCAGCATGCCGGGCGAGGCGGCCAGCACGCGGACGCCCGGACCGTTCCAATCGGCGATTTCCGTTTGGTCGGTTTCATCGGTCTGCAGCGTAATCGTCTTGTAGGCGAGCACCTCCCGCTTCAACCGTTCCACAGGTTCGTCGACAATAATGCCGCCGTGATGAATGACGACAGCCCGCCGGCACAGCAGCTCGATATCGCCCGGGTCGTGCGAAGTGAGAAACACCGTCGTCCCTTCTTCCCGGTTCAATTCCGTTATCAGCTCGCGAATCCGCTGCTTGATGACGACATCGAGGCCGATCGTCGGCTCGTCGAGGAACAGCAGCTGCGGCCGGTGCAGGAAGGCGGCGGCGATCTCGCAGCGCATCCGCTCTCCGAGCGACAGCTTCCGCACCGGCGTGCTCCAGTGCCGCTCCAGCTCGAAGCGGCCGATCAGATCGTCCCGCCGCTTCGCGTAATCTTGCCGGTCCAGCTCATAGATCCGGCTCATCAGCTCGAAGGTGTCGGCCGGCGGCAGATGGTACCACAGCTGCGATTTTTGCCCGAAGACGGTGCCGATCCGGTAAGCGAGCTTCTCGCGTTCCTTCCACGGCGTAAAGCCGAGCACCTCCGCAAGCCCGCCGGTCGGATGCAAAATGCCGGTCAGCATTTTGATCGTCGTCGACTTCCCGGCGCCGTTCGGCCCGAGAAAAGCGAGCGTTTCGCCCCGCTCGACCGTCAGGTCGATGCCGGCGACCGCTTCCTTCTCGATCCATTCCGGCCGCAGCAGCGATTTGACGCTCTCCCTGAATCCCGGCTTTTTCCGCTTCACGCGGAACGTCTTGCTCAGTCCTTCCGTTCTCAGCGCCAGCATAACGTCTCCTCCTCTTTGGGCCGCGTCCGCCTTCTTTCCGGTAAAGCAAAAAAGCCTCCGGCAAGCCCGGCCCTGATAGGGCGGAACTTGCCGAAGGTCTTTTATCCCTTACGGTGTAGCGCCAACGATTCGCAAGTCGCGCGGTGCGGGCGCCGGTTTCGCTCGGTTCGCCCGTCCCTCGGCGCGTCGCCCGCGCCTTCCGGTCCGTCGGATCCCTAGAAACCCTTCCGTTTGATGTAACATATTACCATCATTCCCTCCAAGAGGCAATATGTGCGACGGAAAAAATATCGCCATCCGCCGGACCGGAGGGAAGATCGTGGCCGACACGCCTTTAGCGGCCGTACGACTGCGGATTTTCGCGCCACGATTGAAGCAGGCCGATATCTTCGGGCTTGACCGCGCCTTGCTCGAGCGCGGTTTCGATCAGCGCCGAGTAGCAGGACAGCGTGTCGAGCGGGATGCCTTCCGCCTTGAACGCCTCCGCCGCTTGCGGAAACTCGTACGTAAAGATCGCCACGACGCCTTGCACCTTACAGCCCGCCTCGCGTACGGCGAGCGCCGCTTTCAACGAGCTGCCGCCGGTCGAAATCAAATCCTCGATCAGCACCACTTTCTGTCCCGCCTGATAATGGCCTTCGATCTGATTCGTCTTGCCGTGCCCTTTCGCTTTGTCCCGGACATACAGCATCGGCAGATTCAACTTTTGCGCCACCCATGCCGCATGCGGAATGCCGCCGGTCGCAATGCCGGCCACCGCCTCGCAATCCGGGTAACGTTCGCGAATGACCGCCGCGAAGCCTTCGGCGATCCGGTCGCGGATGTCCGGATACGACATCGTCAGCCGGTTGTCGCAATAAATCGGCGATTTCAGACCCGACGTCCACGTGAACGGCTCGTTCGGACGCAGCGCGACCGCGCCGATGCTCAGCAGGTCGCCCGCAATGCGGCGCGGCAACTGCTCAAGTAAAGGATTGCTCATCCTTGTATCAGCTCCTCCATGATCGATTCGATCGCCGCTCTCGGATCGGCCGCGGCGGTAATCGGTCTGCCGATGACCATGTAATCGGCGCCTTGCGCCAGCGCCTCCCTCGGCGTCATGATCCGGGACTGGTCGCCGGGATCGGTCCCGGAAGGGCGAATGCCGGGCGTCACCGTCTGAAATGCCGGACCGCAGGCCGCCTTGACGGTCCGCACTTCGAGCGGCGACGCGACGACGCCGGCCAATCCGGCACGCTTCGCCAGCTGCGCGTATCGGATAACCGCTTCTTCCGTCGAACCGGCAATGCCGATCTCTTCGTTCAGCACTTCACGGCTTGTACTCGTCAGCTGCGTCACGGCGATGACGGTCGGCCGCTTCGCGCCGCCGGCCAATGCCGCATCGGCGCCTTCCAGCGCCGCTTCCATCATGCGCACGCCGCCCGCCGCATGCACGTTGAACATATCGACGCCAAGCTTCGTTACGCTGTTCGCGCCTCCCCGCACCGTATTGGGGATATCGTGCATTTTCACATCGAGAAAGACGCGGTAGCCGCGCTCCTTCAATCGGGCGACGAACGAAGGGCCCGCAGCGTAGAACAGTTGCAAGCCGACCTTGATATAGCATGGAATGCCGTCGAGCTGCTTCAGCAGTTTCTCCGCCTGTTCCGTTCCGGGGTAGTCGAGCGCCACCATAATGCGCTCCGCCGCCTGCTCTCTTGTCAGCATGTTGTATTCCGGCCCCTTTCGAGAAAAGTCCGCTTCGCGAGCTCCCTAACAGCGAAGACGGCCAGTCCGTCCGCCGGTGCGCCGCGAAAACGGCTGCCGGCGGACGCCGGCCGTTCCCACCTTATTTCGCTTCGATGACGGGCATCGCGCGCGAGGAGAAGTTGATCGTCTCCAGCATATTGAGCAGCGCGCGCACCGTATCGAGCGACGTCATACAGACGACGCCGTTCTCCACCGCCTCGCGGCGGATGCGGAAGCCGTCGCGGTTCGGCGTCTTGCCTTTCGTCAACGTATTGACGACGAACTGCGCTTCACCGCTGCGGATGAGATCGAGAATGTTCGGCGATCCTTCGCTCAGCTTGTTGACGCGCTTCACGCGAATGCCTGCCGACTCGAGCTTGTCGGCGGTGCCGCCCGTAGCAATAATTTTATAGCCCAGCTCGTAAAACCCGCGCATCAGCTCGGTCGCTTCCTCCTTGTCCTTGTCGGCGACCGTGGCGATGATGGCGCCGGACTGCGGAATGCGCATGCCCGCGCCGACGAGTCCTTTATAGAGCGCCTTGGCGTATTGCACGTCCCGTCCCATCACTTCGCCGGTCGATTTCATCTCCGGCGTCAGCGTCGGGTCGACGCGGCGCAGCTTGGCGAAGGAGAAGACCGGCACTTTGACGGAGACGTATTCGTCTTCCGGCCAGAGACCGTCCGTGTACCCGAGATCGGCCAGCTTCTCGCCGAGGATGACGCGCGTCGCCAGATTGGCCATCGGCACGTTCGTCACTTTGCTCAGGAACGGCACCGTCCGCGACGAGCGCGGATTGACCTCGATGACGTACACCTGCTCGTTGTGGATGACGAACTGGATATTGACCAGACCGATGACTTTCAATTCCTTCGCGATTTTCATCGTGATATCGACGATTTGCGCCTTGATTTCCGCCGACAGCGACTGCGGCGGATAGACGGCTATCGAGTCGCCGGAGTGGACGCCCGCGCGTTCGACATGCTCCATAATGCCCGGAATGAGCACGGTGTCGCCGTCGCAGATCGCGTCGACCTCCGCTTCGCGTCCGAGCATGTAGCGGTCGATCAGCACCGGATGCTCCGGATTGATTTTCACCGCCTGCTCCATGTAGCTGAGCAGTTCCTGATCGGAATAGACGATTTCCATCGCCCGGCCGCCAAGCACGTAGGAAGGACGGACAAGTACCGGATATCCGAGCCCGCCGGCCGTTTCCACCGCCTGGTCGACCGACGTGACGGTGCTGCCTTTCGGCTGGGCGATGTTCAGCTTGCGCAGCAGCGCTTCGAACTTTTTGCGGTCCTCCGCCGCGTCGATGCTGTCGAGGCTGGAGCCGAGAATGCGGACGCCCGCCTTGGCCAGCGGCGCCGCCAGGTTGATCGCCGTTTGCCCGCCGAACTGGACGATGACGCCGATCGGCTTCTCCTGCTCGATAACGTTCATGACGTCCTCGAAGAACAGCGGTTCGAAGTAGAGCCGGTCGGACGTGTTGAAGTCGGTCGATACCGTCTCCGGGTTGTTGTTGATAATGACCGCTTCGTAGCCCGCGTTCTGAATGGCCCATACGGCATGGACGGTCGAGTAGTCGAACTCGATGCCCTGGCCGATGCGGATCGGGCCGGAGCCGAGCACGAGCACTTTCGGCTTCTCAGTTTCCGCAACTTCGTTCTCGGTCTCGTAGGTCGAATAATAATACGGCGTCGACGCCTCGAATTCGGCGGCGCAGGTGTCGACCATTTTATAAACCGGCTTAATGCCGTACTCCAGCCGCAAAGCCCGGACTTCGTCCTCCTGCGTATGGCTGCCTCCCGGTTGTCCTTCCCGGCGGAGCTCCGCGATCGAACGATCGGAGAAGCCCATGCGCTTCGCTTCATACAGCGTTTCCCGGGACAGCGCCGCTTCGGAGCGAATGCGATCCTCGAAACGGACGATCCCTTGAATTTTATCGAGGAACCACCAGTCGATCCGGGTAATATCCTGAATGTCCTGCAGCTTGTATCCTCTGCGGAACGCTTCGGCGACGAGGAACAGCCGCTCGTCGTCCGGCTTCGCAAGCCGCCCGCGGAGCGTCTCGTCGTCGATCGCTTCCGCCCCTTTCAGATGCAGCCGGTGAACGCCGATCTCAAGCGAGCGCACCGCCTTCAGAATCGATTCCTCGAACGTGCGCCCGATCGCCATCACTTCGCCCGTCGCCTTCATCTGCGTGCCGAGCTTGCGGTTGGCCGTCGTAAACTTGTCGAACGGCCAGCGCGGAATTTTCGATACGATATAGTCGAGCGTCGGCTCGAAGCACGCATACGTTTGGCCCGTTACCGGATTGACGATTTCGTCCAGCGTGTAGCCGATGGCGATTTTCGCCGCCATCTTCGCGATCGGGTAGCCGGTCGCCTTCGACGCAAGCGCCGACGAGCGGCTGACCCGCGGGTTGACCTCGATGACATAATATTGATAGCTGTGCGGATCGAGCGCGAACTGGACGTTGCAGCCCCCTTCGATGTTCAGGGCGCGGATAATTTTCAGCGAAGCCGAACGGAGCATCTGATATTCGCGGTCCGACAGCGTCTGGCTCGGCGCGACCACGATGCTGTCGCCCGTATGAACGCCGACGGGGTCGAAATTTTCCATGTTGCAGACGACGATGCAGTTGTCGTTCGCGTCGCGCATCACTTCGTATTCGATTTCTTTCATGCCCGCGATCGATTTCTCGATCAGGCATTGGCCGATCGGGCTGTAGCGGATGCCGGACGCAACCGTCTCGCGCAGCTCTTCCTCGCTTGCGCAGATGCCGCCGCCCGTACCGCCCAGCGTATAGGCCGGACGCACGATAATCGGATAGCCGATCTCGTTTGCGAAATCGACCGCTTCCTCGACCGTCGTCACGATCGTGCTCTCGGGAACCGGCTGTCCGAGCTCGCGCATCAAATCGCGGAACAGATCGCGGTCTTCCGCCTTCTCGATGGCGCTCAGCTGGGTGCCGAGCAGCTTGACGTTCTCCCGCTCCAGCACGCCGGCGCGGGCCAGCTCGACCGCCATGTTCAGCCCGGTCTGGCCGCCCAGCGTCGGCAGCAGACCGTCCGGGCGCTCCTGCCGGATAATCTGGGTGACGAAGTCGAGCGTAATCGGTTCGATATACACTTTATCCGCCATATTCGTATCGGTCATAATCGTCGCCGGGTTGCTGTTGATCAGTACGACCTCCAGCCCCTCTTCCTTGAGCGCCTGACATGCCTGCGTTCCGGCATAATCGAATTCCGCAGCCTGTCCGATGACGATCGGGCCGGAGCCGATGACGAGAATTTTTTTCAGTTCGTTATTTTTGGGCATACTGCAATTCTCCTTTCAACGCCCCCGCTTCCTCTGCATGGCGGGCTTGCAACGGCCGGCGCGGCTTGCTGCTTTTATGGGCGCGGACCATTTCCAGAAACTCGTCGAACAGATAGCTTGTATCGTACGGGCCGGGCGACGCCTCCGGGTGGTACTGAACGGTGAAAGCGGGGTATTTCTCATGCTTCAGCCCTTCGATCGTCTTGTCGTTGTTGTTGATTTGCGTTATGACGAGCGGCGTTCCTTTCACCGATTGTTCCAGCACCGTATAGCCGTGGTTTTGAGATGTAATGAAGCAGCGGTTCGTCGCCAAATCCTTGACCGGATGGTTGCCGCCGCGATGGCCGAACTTCAGCTTCGTCGTATCGGCGCCGCAGGCCAGCGCGAACAACTGGTGGCCCAGGCAGATGCCGAAGATCGGAAATTCGCCGATCAGGGAAGCGATCGTTTTGACCGCATGAGGCACGTCCTTCGGGTCTCCGGGGCCGTTAGACAGCTGGATGCCGTCGGGTTTCAGGCGCCGGATCTGATCGGCGGTCGTATCGTGCGGCACGACGACGACGTCGCAGCCTCGCTTCGTCAGCTCCCGCAAAATGCCGCTCTTGGCGCCGAAGTCCATCAGCACGATGCGCTCGCCTCCGCCGGGACTCGAAAACATTTGCTTCGTCGAGGTGCGCGCCACCTGATCGCGCATCAGCGGCGTGGCCGCCAGCCGCTCCTGCAGTTCTTCCAGCCGCTCGTTGCCGGTCGTCAGAATGCCTTTCATCGTGCCGTGATGGCGCAATTTGCGCGTCAGCATCCGGGTGTCGATATCGCTGATGCCCGGTATTCCGTATTCCTTAAGCAGATTGTCGAGCGAATATTCGCCGCGCCAGTTGCTCGGCACCGGCTCGTGGCGGCGCACGACGAAGCCGTGGACGAACGGGCGGGCCGATTCGAAATCGTCGCGGGCGATGCCGTAATTGCCGATCAGCGGGTACGTCATCGTCACAATCTGTCCGCAGTACGAAGGATCGGAAATGACTTCCTGATATCCGGTCACGCCGGTATTGAAAACGACCTCGCCGGTGGTCTGCCCTTCCGCGCCGAACGCCAGGCCGGTAAACAGTGTGCCATCTTCCAACAACAGTCTCGCTTGCATCCGTATCACTCCTCAGATGTTCGTATGCTATCTCATATTCCGGACCAGACGACGGCGCCGTCGACCATCGTCAGCACGGGCCAGCCTTGCAGCGTCCAGCCGGCGAACGGCGTATTCCTTCCTTTCGAAGCGAACGTGTCGGGATCGACTTTCCGCTCTTTCTCCAGATCGATAATCGTCAGATCCGCAGGCGCTCCGGGAGCGAGCTTGCCCGACGGCAGCCCGAATACGCGGGCCGGGTCAGCCGTCATCCGCCGCAGCAGGAAGCCGAGCGACCAGCGGCCGGTACGTACGAATTTCGTATACAGAAGCGGAAAGGCCGTCTCGAAGCCGACGATGCCGAACGGCGCGAGCTCCATCCCTTTCGCCTTCTCTTCCGCGCTGTGCGGCGCGTGGTCGGTGACGATGATGTCGATCGTGCCGTCTTCGAGCGCTTCGATGACCGCTTCGACATCGCGCGGCGTCCGCAGCGGCGGATTCATTTTCCAGTTGGCGTCAAGCCCCGGAATGTCTTCGTCGGACAATACGAGATGATGCGGGCATACTTCCGCCGTCACGCGGATGCCGAGCTGCTTGCCCAGCCGGATCAACCGCACCGATTGCTCGGTGCTGACATGGCATACATGATAATGAACGCCTGTCGCTTCCGCGAGCAGAATATCCCGCCCGACATGAATCGCTTCGGATTCGTTCGGGATTCCTTTGAGCCCATGCTTTCTTGCGAACGCGCCATCGGTGACAGCCGCGCCCTTGACGAGCGAGTCGTCTTCGCAATGGGCGATGATCGGCATGTCTAACGAGCGGGCCAAAGCCATCGCGTCCTTCATCATCTGCGCGTTCTGCACGCCGACTCCGTCGTCGGTAAAGCCGATCGCGCCGGCTTCCTTCAGGGCGGCGAAATCGGTCAGCTCGCGTCCCAGCTCGTTCTTCGTAATCGCCGCGTAAGGAAGCACCCGTACGGCCCCTTCGCGCTTCGCCTTGTCTTTAATATATTGAACCGTCTCCGGCGTATCCGTCACCGGACGGGTATTCGGCATGCAGGCGATCGTCGTAAACCCGCCTCTGGCCGCCGATTGCGTCCCGGAGGCGATATCTTCCTTGTATTCGAATCCCGGGTCGCGCAAATGAACGTGCATATCGATGAAACCGGCCGAAACGAGCTTGCCGCCCGCATCGATCACTTCGCAGCCGGCCGTATCGGGCGCCGTTTCCCCGTCTTCGATATTCGTCACGATGCCGCCGTCAACGCGGATATGTTTCCTCTCCAGCCGCTCCGCCTCGTCATTCCATACATTGCCGTTTATAATCCAGATTGCCATACGATATCTATTCCGCTCCTTTCGGCTGATCATCCGGTTGTTTTACAGGATCGCCCGCTCGATAACGGCCATCCGGATCGGCACGCCGTGCTCCATCTGCGCAAATATTTTCGACTGCGGATGCTCGACCAGCTCGTCGTCGATCTCCACGTTGCGGTTGACCGGCGCCGGATGCATAATAATCGCGTGCGGCGCCAGCCGGCCGGCACGCTCCGCCGTCAGGCCGTAATGCTCGCGATATTCCTCGGCCGACTTCAGCATGCCGCTCTCGTGCCGCTCCAGCTGCACGCGCAGCATCATGACGACATCGGCCCGGAGCGCCTCGTCGAAGCTCACATACGGCGCATCGAGCTCCGGCGCCTGCATGTTCGGAGGCGCGCAGAACGAAACTTTGGCGCCGAACTTATGCAGCGCCCACAAGTTCGAGCGCGCCACCCGGCTGTGCAGGACGTCGCCGACGATCGCGACGTGCAGCCCGTCCAGCCGTCCGAAATGTTTGCGCATCGTATACAAATCGAGCAGCGCCTGGGTCGGATGCTCATTGTTTCCGTCGCCGGCATTGATAAGCGGCACCCGTACCGACTCCGCCAGCTCCGCCAGCACGCCGATCGGCTTCAGCCGGATGACGCCGGCGTCGATGCCCATCGATTCCAGCGTACGCACCGTGTCGTAGATCGACTCGCCCTTCTGCACGCTGGAAGCCGCCGCGGTGAAATTGAGCACTTCGGCGCCCAGCCGCTTCTCCGCCATCTCGAAGGAAAAGCGCGTCCGCGTGCTGTTTTCGAAAAACATGTTCGCCACAAACTTCCCTTGAAGCACCGGCTCGATCTTGTTCGGGCGGCTCTCCCAGTACGCCGCGCGATCGAGTATCGCTTCGATCTCGTCGCGGCTTAAGTCCTTCAATCCCAACAGGCTCCGCTGCATCAGCTTGGTCGCTGTCATCTTCAACTGGCCTCCCGTTCAATGAATGATCGTGACTTGGTCGGTATCGTCTATTTCGGTTAGCGACACTTCGATTTGTTCCTGCCTGGAGGTCGGTACGTTTTTCCCGACGTAGTCGGGACGGATCGGCAGTTCGCGATGCCCCCTGTCGACGAGCACAGCCAGCTGTATGGACAGCGGACGGCCGCAATCCATAATGGCGTCCATCGCCGCGCGTATCGTCCTTCCGGTATACAGCACGTCGTCGCACAATATGACCCGCTTCTCTTCCACGTTCAGTACCGCCGCATCGCGGGCGGACGATTTCGTTTTCCGATCGTCCCGGTAAGACGTAATGTCCAGTTCGCCGACCTGCACCGGGCGCTGCTCGATGTCGCGGATGCGCTCGGCGATGCGCCGGGCCAGATAGATGCCCCGGGTGCGGATGCCGACCAGCAGACAGTTGTCAATCCCTTTGTTCTTCTCCACGATCTCGTGCGCGATTCTCGTCAGCGCGCGGCGAATCGCGGTTTCATCCATAATGACGCGTTTATCGGTGCTCACAGCCGCAATCCTCCTTCCGTGTCCGCTACTGCCGCCTCATTCGTAGCGTGCAAAAAAAGCTCCTTGCGATTCGTGCCGCAAGGAGCTTTACCGACCCGGATGCAGACAGAGAACCGCCTTCGGGCGCACGTCAAGCGCGCTCTGGCGTCATTCCTTCTGCGGAATCCGTCGGATCGATCGTTTATTCACGCTACCTTGCCAGCCTCTCGGGACTGAATTAAAGGTACTGCTTTTATTAAAAAGCATTATCCCATGTTCGACAAAAGATGTCAATAGGCCGAACCGCGGGTTCCCGGTTCGGCCTATTCAAGCTTTCGTATTTTTGTTTACAGGCTCAGCTTGCGGATGCGCTCGACCGCTTTTTCCGTATTGTCCCGGCTGCCGAACGCCGTCAGCCGGAAGTAGCCTTGTCCGCTCCGGCCGAAGCCGACGCCCGGCGTGCCGACGATGTGCGCCTCCGACAGCAGCTTGTCGAAGAACGCCCACGAATCGAGTCCGTTCGGCGTTTTGAGCCAGATGTAAGGCGCGTTCACGCCGCCGTATACGTCAAGGCCGAGCGAAGCGAGCCCTTCGCGGATAATGGCCGCGTTGCTCATATAATAATCGACGAGCGCCGCGATCTGCGCCTTGCCTTCCGGCGAATAAATGGCGGCCGCCCCCCGCTGGGTCACATACGAGACACCGTTGAATTTGGTCGAATGCCGTCGATTCCACAAATCGTTGACAAGATGCGCGTTGCCTTGCGGGTCGTACGCCTTCAGCTCGCGGGGAACGACCGTGTACGCGCAGCGGATGCCGGTGAAGCCGGCCGTCTTGGAAAAGCTGCGGAATTCGATCGCCACTTCCTTGGCGCCTTCGATTTCATATATGCTGTGCGGCACATCTTTCTCGCGGATGAACGCTTCGTAAGCCGAATCGTACAAAATGATGCAGCCGTTTTCCCGCGCGTAATCGACCCACTTCTTCAGCTCGTCCTTGCTCAGCGTCATGCCGGTCGGATTGTTCGGGTAGCACAGATAGATCAGATCGACTTTGCGGTCCGGCAGCGCAGGCTTGAAGCCGTTCTCCGCGTTGCAATCCAGATAGACGATATTGGTGTACCGGTTTTCCGTCTTGTCGAATGCGCCGGATCGTCCCGCCATCACATTCGTATCGACATAGACCGGATACACCGGGTCCTGTACGGCCACAACGCTGTCGGCGCTAAAAATCTCCTGAATGTTGCCGACGTCGCATTTCGATCCGTCGCTGACAAACACTTCATTGGATTGAATATCGATGCCGCGAGCCTTGTAGTCGTGCTCGATAATGGCCTCGATCAGAAAATCGTATCCTTGTTCCGGTCCGTATCCGCGAAACGTCTCCGGTCTCGCCATTTCATCGACGGCGGCGTGCATCGCCTGAATGACCGCTTCCGGCAAAGCGCGCGTGACGTCGCCGATCCCGAGCGAAATAATTTGCGCATCCGGATGTTCTTGCACAAATTTCGTGCGGCGCTTGGCGATTTCGGAGAACAGGTAGCTGCCCTGCAGTTCCAGATAATGATGATTAATGTTGGTCACGATAAGCTCCACCTTTCCCGTCGAGTGGTTAATCAACGAATAGAGCCGGGACGGCTCCCGGCTCCGCGCTGATATAAGGATAACCTACTTTCGTGGCCGACATTAATGCAGGAAAATGCAAAAAGTTTGCACTTTTCGCCAGACCATACAGCCGGTTTCGCCGCTATCGGCTGCGCAATTCCGCTATGACCCGCTCCATGTCGGGCGGGACGGGGGACGAAAATTCAAGATACTCCTCCGTAGCCGGATGGACGAAGCCGAGCGTCGCCGCATGAAGCGCCTGGCCGCCGAGCTTGACGGTGCGCGACGGACCGTATACGGGATCGCCCGCCAGCGGGTGGCCGATATGCTTCATATGGACGCGGATCTGGTGCGTCCGGCCCGTCTCGAGCTGCAGCTCAAGCAGCGTGAAGTCGCCGAACCGCTCCAATACGGCAAAATGGGTGACCGCATCTTTGCCGTTACGGTCCGTTACGGCGAACAGCTTCCGGTTTTTCGGATCGCGGCCGATCGGCGCATCGATCGTCCCCCGGTCGTGAGGGATATTGCCGTGCGCCAGCGCAATGTACACCCGCGATACCGTATGCGCCTTCAACTGGGCGGCAAGCCACAGATGGGCCCGGTCGTTCTTGGCCGCCATCAGCAGGCCGGAAGTGTCCTTGTCGATCCGGTGCACGATGCCGGGCCGGAGCTGGCCGTTAATGCCCGACAGATCGCGGCAGTGATGCATCAGCGCATTGACGACCGTCCCCGACGTATGGCCGGGCGCAGGATGGACGACCATGCCGCGCGGCTTGTCGATGACGATGACGTCTCGGTCTTCATACACGACGTTCAGCGGGATATCTTCGGGCAATATGGCCGTCTGCTCCGGTTCGGGCGGCTGAATGACGACGATATCGCCGTCGGCCGTCCGGTAGTTCGGCTTGACCGTCTGCCCGTTCACCTTGACGGCGCCCGACCTGATCCAATCCTGAACCTGGGTACGGGATACCGCCTCGTCCGCGATGCAGTCCGTCGCTAATTTGTCGAGACGCTGCCCCGCTTCGTCCGCCCCGACGACGAATTCCAACGGTTCTTCTTCATGGTAATCGCTGTTGCCGTTCATGCTGTCCGTTCCCTTCTTCATCTGTCTGCTGTTCCGACGCTTGTCCGCCGTCCGCCGACACGACGCCGTCTTGAGGTTCGCGGGTAAGGAAGGAGTCCAGCAGGATGAGAATGACGCCGCATACGATGCCGATGTCCGCTACGTTAAATATCGGAAACGTATAGCTTCCGAAATTAAATTGGAAAAAGTCGACGACTTCCCCTTTGAACAGCCGGTCGATAAAATTGCCGCACGCGCCTCCGAGCACCAGCCCGAGCGCGATCATCATCAGCGGCCGGCCGGTTTTGCGGTTAAACTGTATGTACCAGATCAAGCCTCCGACGACGATTACCGTCACGATCAAAAAGAAAAGGCGCTGATTTTCCAAAATGCTGAAGGCGGCACCGGTATTGCGAATGGATGTAATTTGAAAAAAGGTGCCGATAACGTTTATTTTTTCGTAAAGCTCGAGGTTGTTTTCAATCCATTTTTTCGTAATGAAATCGACAATAAAGATGAACAACGCGATCCCGTACGAATAATATCTCATCCACATTTCCCCCTTGTCGCGACTATTGTAGCATAAGCCCGTTCCGGCTACCAGTGCGCGTTTCCATAGATGACCATTGTTGAAAAAGCGGCCGTCCGCTCAAACTAAACCGGCAAGGCGTTTAACCGATTATAAAGGAAGGTGATGTCGCGTGACTACGACTTTAAGCGAAGCCCGGCTGGCGGAGCTGCGCTCCCGCCTCGAGGCGGCCAAAGCCGAAGCCGAGCGAAGACTTGCGGGCAACGATCATTACGGCCTCGCCGATTCGCTGCGGGAAGAGACGGGCGAGCTGTCGGCGATCGACAATCATCCGGCCGATGTCGGTTCGGAAATGTTCGAGAGAGGCAAGGACGTCGCCTTGCTGGAAAAAGACGATCTCCGGCTGCGCCGCATCGACGCCGCTCTCCATGCGATATCCGAAGGGACGTACGGCCGCTGTCTGACATGCGGGGAGGCGATTCCTTACGAACGGCTCGAAGCGGTGCCGGACACGCTGTACTGCAAAAAGCATTCGCCCCGGCAGGAGGTGTCCTTGCGCCGTCCGGCGGAAGAGGATATGCTGGACAATCCGTTCGGGCGCAGCAGCATGGACGAGGAATCGTCCTAT
Organism: Paenibacillus cisolokensis; assembly: GCF_050481165.1. Classification (NCBI taxonomy): domain Bacteria; kingdom Bacillati; phylum Bacillota; class Bacilli; order Caryophanales; family Paenibacillaceae; genus Paenibacillus; species Paenibacillus cisolokensis. The sequence continues at coordinate 89,488 of NZ_JBCNFP010000101.1, read as the reverse complement.
AACGGCTTCGACGGCGAGGACGCCTGGCAAATCGTCGAGTCATGGGGCAATTCCGATTCGCCGGCCCTGGCCGAAAATCCGAATGACGCGAGCTATGACGACATGTCCGTCGAAAACGACGAAAGCGACGGCTATGTAGAGCCGCTCGAAAGCTTCTTGGCCACCGATATTACCGGCCGCCATATCAGCGTCGTCCGCAATCGCGAATACCGCGATTATTTGGAGCGCCGCGAAGGCGACCGCGCGCTCGAAGTTTCCGAGGAGCCGTAACCTCCGCTCTGACGGGGATGCGGTTTGACCGTCCACCACACGACACGTCGCTCGCCGGGACCGCCATCCGCGTCCGCGTCCAACAGCGTTCAATAAGCTTTGCCTTCCAGCTGGATCTGCACGATGCGGACGATATCGGCGATATAGTCGCCGATAATGGGCAAGTTCAAGGCGCCGAGGATGCGCAGCACATACAGAATCGTGGCGGCGAAAAACGTAAAGCCGATCGCGATGCCGACGCCCCGCGCCGTGCCGGCCAGCAAATTCCGCCACAGGAGCGAAAAAGGGCGGTTGAGCAAATCGACATAATCGGCAATATGCGACCGTTCCATATCTGCGGCCATCTTCTGCAGCCGCCGGTCAACCAGATCGAGCGACTGACGGAGCTTGTCCAGCTCCCGATTCTTTTCGTTCATGAACATCCCTCCATCATTCGAGATATATGGCAAAACAGACGAGCCTATGCGCCGCCCGGTGCCGCCGCAAGGGCGGCGGGGTGACGGCGCGAAGGTCCCGTCTGTTTCCCGCTGTTTCTAGCATAACCTTACGCCCGGATCAAAATTCCAATTTCTTTGTCTCCAAGCCGGACGCGTTCCATCGCATCGTCCTTGCCGTACGTTACACCGCTGATCAGAACGTTGTCGTACAGCAGCCGCTCGAACGCATCGAGCGCGGACCGCAGCTCGTCGTCGACGTCCAGCGTCAGCTTAACGCGCTGCTCAATCGGCAGGTCGAGCTTCTTGCGCGTATCCTGCACGGCACGGATCACCTCGCGCACCCAGCCTTCCTGCTCCAGCTCCGGCGTAACGTCCGTATTGAGCGCCGCCGTCAGCCCGTATCCCGAAGCCGACGCAAAACCGGATTTGGCCCGTTTCTCGACGAGCAGCTCATCGAGCGAAATGAACAGCTCCTCGCCGTCGGCCGTCGTGAACGTCAGCCCGCCGTTCTGAACGGCCCGGCGCGCGCCTTCCGGCGACAGTTCTTTCAAATGCGCCTGGATCGGACCGACCTGTTTGCCGTACTTTTTGCCGGCAACCTTCAGATTGAGCTTCAGCGCGAAATCGACAAATCCGCTGTCGCTCGTCTCTACGCGAATCGACTTGACGTTGATCTCGTCGCGGATAATGTCCTCGTAGGCCGCGACATCGAATTCGCGGTCCAGCGATACGATCAGCTCGGCGAGCGGCTGGCGCGTCTTGATGCCGGTTTCGTTGCGCACGTTGCGCGCCAGCTCGACGATCCGGCGGGCGGTTTCCATATCCTGTTCCAGCTGCGGGTCGATCGCCGACTCGTCCGCCGTCGGATAGTCGGCCAGATGGACGCTCTCCCCGCCTCCGAGATTGCCGTACACGTCGTCGGCGAGCAGCGGCGCGAACGGCGCAATCAGACGGGAAAGCGTCAGCAGCACATGCCGCAAGGTGCCGTATGCGGCAAGTTTGTCTTCGGTCAGCCCGCTGCCCCAGAAGCGGTCGCGGGAACGGCGGATGTACCAGTTGCTCAGCTCGTCGACAAATTGCTCGATCGCCTTGGCGGAGTTCAGGAAATCGTTGGCGTCGAGCCCTTTGACGACGGCGGCGACAAGCGAGTTCAGCCGCGACACGATCCAGCGGTCCAGCTTGTTCGCCGAAGGCTCGTACGGATGGGCTGCCGGATCGTACCCGTCGATGTCGGCGTATAGCGCGAAGAACGCATGCGTATTGACGATCGTGTCAATGACCTTCGATTTCGCTTCGGCCACGATCGCTTTCGAGAACCGCTTGCTGTTCCAAGGCGCGCTGTCGGCGAGCAGCGCCCAGCGGAAGGCGTCGGTGCCGTACGCTTCGATAATTTCCCACGGATCGATGACATTGCCTTTCGACTTGGACATCTTCTGGCCGTTCTCGTCGAGAATATGGCCGGTGGAAATGACCGCCTTGTAAGGCGCCTTGCCGTTGTACAGCGTCGATACGGCGAGCAGGCTGAAAAACCATCCGCGCGTCTGGTCGATGCCTTCGCAGATCATGTCGGCCGGATACTGCTCCTCGAACAGCTCCTTGTTCTCGAACGGGTAATGATACTGGGCGAACGGCATCGAGCCGCTGTCGAACCAGACGTCGATCACTTCCGGCGTGCGCGTCATGACTCCGCCCTCGCAGTGCGGACAGGACAGCTTCACTTCGTCGACGTAAGGCTTGTGGAGTTCCAGATCCGCCGGCACTTCGCCGATCGCCCGCTCGCGCAGTTCGCGCAGGCTGCCCGGCGCGCATTCGCCCCCGCAGCTGTCGCACACCCATACGTTGAGCGGCGTTCCCCAATACCGGTTGCGGCTGATGTTCCAATCGACCAGATCTTCCAGAAATTTGCCGAAGCGGCCTTCACGGATATGCCCCGGATACCAGTCAACGCCGTTGTTGTTGGCAATCAGTTGTTCCTTCACCGCGGTCGTCTTGATAAACCAGCTTTCCGTCGCATAATAGAGCAGCGGCGATTTGCAGCGCCAGCAGAACGGATAGCTGTGCTCGTATTTCTCTTTCGCGAACAGCAGCCCTTTCTCGCTCAGCATCTTCACGATATCGACGTCGCAGTCCTTCACGAACCGGCCCGCCAAATCGGTCACCGCGTCCACATATCGTCCGGCCGAATTGACGACGTTCAGCATGCCGATGCCGCTCGCCCGCGCCGCCTTGTAGTCGTCTTCACCATGCGCCGGCGCGATATGAACGATGCCCGTACCGCTCGAGTCGCTGACGAAATCGGCGGCGATGACGACATGTCCGTCTTCGACCGGCACGTAGTTGAACGGCGGTTCGTAGCGCAAGCCCGCAAGCTCCGCTCCTTTGACGCGGCCGACGATTTCGTAGTTCTCCTTGAGCACCTGCTCGGCCAGATTTTCCGCGACGATATACGTTTCGTCCCCTTGCCGCGCCTTCACATACGTAAGCTCCGGATGGACGGCCAGCGCCACGTTCGCCGGCAGCGTCCACGGCGTCGTCGTCCAGGCGAGCACCGCTTCGCCCGTATCCTTCAGCCGAAACTTGACCGTCGCGCTCAAATCTTTGACATCTTCATAGCCTTGCGCGACTTCGTGGGAGCTGAGCGTCGTCTGACAGCACGGACAGTACGGGCTGACCCGATGTCCGCGGTACAACAGCCCTTTCCCGTGAATGGTCGACAGAATATGCCAGACGCTTTCGATGTAGTCGTTGTGCAGCGTGACGTACGGATCGTCCATATCGGTCCAGTACGCGATCGCTTCAGTCAATTCCCGCCATTGCCGCTCGTATTCGAAGACGCTGTCCTTGCATTTCTTGATGAACGCCTCGATGCCGTAATTTTCGATTTCCTGCTTGCCGGAAATGCCGAGCTGCTTCTCCACGCCGAGCTCGACGGGCAGGCCGTGCGTATCCCAGCCTGCTTTGCGGACGACGCGGTAACCGGACATCGTCTTGTAGCGGCCGATGAAATCTTTGATCACGCGCCCGAGCACATGGCCGATATGCGGCGCCCCGTTGGCGGTCGGCGGCCCTTCGTAGAAGACGAAATTCGGCTTGCCGCTGCGGTTCTCGATCGACCGTTTGAACGTGTTCTGCTCCTTCCACTTGGCCAGCACGCGCAGCTCGCGGCTGCGGGCGCTCTCTTTTACATTTACCCTGTTCATGCCCTTATCCAACCCTTTCCTGCAAAAAATAAAAACCCCGCCCTGTAAAGGGACGAGGTTGTCTCGCGTTACCACCCTTGTTCCGCAGCGTTTTCGCCGCATCGGCCCAATCCTGTTCCAGACCGATGACAGACGCGCCGCGGCGCCTTTGTCGCGAACCATCATTCGCGTTCCCGATAACGGGGGAAAGCCGTCGGCACTTACTTGCACCGGCCGACAGCGCCCGGCTGTCCGAAAATGCGCCTCGCGCGCTTTCCGTCCGCCGCTTCGCCGGCCGTGGTTCGGCACCGCTTCTCGGAGATGATTTTCCGCCGGGGCTCGAACACCGGCTTGCAGCATGTCGCCGGCTCTCTGGGGAACGCTCCCGCAGCGTACTCCTTCTCGTCAACGAATCTCATTGGCATTATAAATTGCTGTCAGTTATAGTTATAGCGCAATCGCGCCCCCGTTGTCAAACGGGCAGCTGCCGGAACGATGCGCGCGGCTTCCGCTACATGCTGTGGGAATGCTCCACCTTTAGCGCCGCATCTTCCTTGTCTCTGGCGCCGGATTCGAGCGCTTCCCAGCTTTCGACGCCGAGCAATTCCAGCTGGGCTTCGACCAGCGTCCGGAAACGCGCCCGGTAGATGGACGCCTGCTTCTTCAGCTCCTCTACCTCGAGGGCGATTTTGCGGGATTTGGCGAGCGCCTCGTTAATGATCCGGTCGGCGTTCTTCTCCGCTTCCTTAATAATCAACTGCGCTTCCTTCTTCGCGTTGTTTTTGACTTCATCCGCCGCTTCCTGCGCCACGATGATCGTTTTGCTGAGCGTTTCTTCGATATTCGCAAAATGATCCAGCTTCTCCTGCATCGCGAGCAGTTGGTTTTGCAGTTCCTTATTCTCGCGGATCAGCGCTTCGTAATCTTTGATGACCTGATCGAGAAACTCGTTGACTTCGTCCTCGTCATATCCGCGCAGTCTCCGTCCGAATTCCTTATTATGAATGTCCAATGGCGTCAGCGGCATTGGCGCACCTCCTAAACAAATATATGACGAACAAAGATTTAGTAAAGCAAACAATTCGACATCCATAAGCAAAATCCTGCAAACGTTCAAACAAATCTGCCGATTCTGACGCGGATTCTCCCTTTCTTCGTCACGCCTTCGACATCAAGCACCTTGAAACGGCCGAGCCCCTTGAACGATACCACGTCGCCCGCCTTGAGCGGTTTCGACGGCTCCTCCTCCGTCTTCCAGTTGACCCGACACCGTCCGACTTTGATCGGGTCCGTTATTTTGGAGCGGCTGACCCGGAACACGTCGCTGGCGATTCCGTCCAGGCGCATGGAAGCGACCGTGAGCGCGAGCTCCTCCAGCTTCGGCACGACGGGCACGAGAGCGTCAAGCGGCAAAATTTCGGTCGTCACATGGACGCGATGGACTTGCCGGAGATGGATGTTCAGGTAGTCGGCGATTTCTTCGGCGACGAGGCAATGGCTTCCGTCTTCCCTGACATGAATGTCGCCGATCCGGTCACGCTTGACGCCAAGGCCGAGCAGGGCGCCCAGGTAATCGCCGTGGTCGAGCTCGGCTGTAGCTGTACCGCCCGTTCCGCCGGCGCTTACGGAGAGCACGACGATGCCCGCCGGCTCATCCTCCAGCGAACGGTAGTCCGGAGCGATCAAAGCGCGCTTGCGCTCGGCCTCCGGGTAGCCGCCGTCCGTCCGCAGCCGCACGTCCGGATTGCGGTTCGCGATCGTCTCGAGAATATAAAGCTGCCGCGGATCAAGAAAATCGGTCCGCCTCACCTCATGGCGCTCTGCGGACCGCTCCACCCATTCCGTCGCCCGGTCGACAAACGGCCGTTCGTCGGGATGAAAATGCTCGTAAATTTCTTTATTTGCCATATCCGTATCCTTCTGACGACCATCGTTCGCCGGTTAAATAAAGAATTCGATGACGGCGATCAGCCCGTACGCGACGAACTGCAGCGCGAACACCGCGACGATCGGAGAGATGTCCAGCATGCCGCCGATCGGAGGAATGAAGCGCCTGAACGGCGCGAGGTAAGGCTCGACCAGCTTCCCGAGAATCTGGCCGATGAAGCTTTCGCGGGCGTTAGGGAGCCAGGAAAGAAGAACGTAGCCGATGATCATAAAGGTATATATCGTTTCGAGATTCCAGATCCAGGTTGCGATTGCCTCCAACTCAAGGTCACCTCATTTTTTTGTAGTCGTTCTCATCCGCCAGCATGTCGCTAATGGTGCCTTGAATTTCGACCGTATCCGGAGTACAAAGGAATATATTCGGTCCCACCTTCGAAATGCTGCCGTTCAGCGCATAGACCGTACCGCTCAAAAAGTCGACAACCCGAACGGCGAGATCGGTCCTGACGCGCTGCAGATTGACGATCACCGACCGGTGCGAGCGAAGATGGTCGGCAATCTCCTGCGCCTCGTCATAGGTACGCGGCTCGCTCAGAATGACGCGGACGTTCTTCTGCGCATGAATGCTGACGATATTGCTTCCTTTCATACTTTTACGTTGCACGGCCGGATGCGTTTCATTTTCTTGTTCGTACGCGGCCGGCTCCGTTTCTTTTTCGCGTTCGATAATTTCCTCTTCTTCCTGCAGTCCCAGAAAATTCATAAAACGGTTCATGACGCTCATCGCTTCATACCTCCTCTTTTCCTACCAGTACGGTACCGAGCCGAATCCACGTTGCGCCTTCTTCGACCGCAATTTCAAAATCGTTGGACATTCCCATGGACAATTCCGTCAACGGCTCCGCCGTTGCCGAACGGGCATTCAGCTCGTCCCGCAGGAGGCGAAGCTGCCGGAATACGGGCCGCGTCGCTTCCGGATCTTCCTCATGCGGCGCCATCGTCATCAGTCCGATCGGGCGAATGGAGCGGAACGCGGCAAGCTCCTTGAGGAAATGCTCCGTCTCTTCCGGAGCGAGACCGTGCTTGGACTGTTCGCCGGATACGTTCACCTGGACGAAGCACGGCACGACGATGCCGAGACGCGCCGCATGCCTGTCGATAGCCTGAGCGAGCGACATCCGGTCCAGCGAATGAATGTATGTAAATTTGTCGATGACGTCTTTCACTTTGTTCGATTGCAGCGAGCCGATAAAATGCCAGACGGCTTGTACCGCATAATCGGCGGCGGCGTCCGGTCCGCTGATCGCCCGCCACTTCGGTTCCGCCTGCTGCCACCGGTTTTCGCCCAGGTGGCGGATGCCGCAGCGCAGCGCTTCCAGGACCGTTGCGGTTCCGACATATTTGGTCACGGCAATGATCCGGACCTCTTCCCGGGACCTGCCGCTGCGTGCGCATGCCGCCTGCAGGCGGCGTTCCACCGCGTCAAGTCTGTCCTGCAGCGTCAAAATTCGTTTCACTCCATTCCGATGCCGATCCAGCTGGCCATCCGTCCCGTCCGGCCCCCTTCCGCCCGGAAAGAGAAAAAAAGGTCGGTACGGCAAGCTGTGCACCATTGAGACATTTCGATATGGATCGGCATAATTCCTGCTTTTATCATAATCTGTCGGTTCATTTCTTTCAAGTCGAGCCTCGCCTTGCCTTCTCCCGCCGGTATGATTGCCGGACGGTCGCCGGATATGCCGGATATGCCGGCAAGCGAGCGGACGAGCGGCTCCATCCGCGCGATGACCGGTTCGTCCACTTCGTAGCAGCAGCCGCCGATAGACGGCCCGATCGCCGCGCGGATCGCCGACGGGCGGCTGCCGTATACGGACGTCATCGCCTCGACGGTCCGGCTCGCGATTTCGAGCGCCGTCCCTTTCCAGCCGGCATGCGCCAGCGCGATGACGCCCCGCTCCGGATCGTAGAAATAAAGCGGAACGCAGTCGGCATAGAAGGAGACGAGCAGCACGCCGGGCTCCGCCGTCATGATGGCGTCAGTGGCGGGAATCGCCGATTCCGTCGATTCGCGTCCGCTGCCTTTCTCGTCGGCTCCGATCGCATGCACGCGATCGCCGTGCACTTGCTCGGCGCATGTCCAGGCTTCGAACGGCCAGCCGATCGCTTCCGCGACGATGCGCCGGTTGCGGACGGCATCTTCGGGCCGGTCGCCGACATGCAGGCCGACGTTCAGGCTGTTCCAGGGCGGCCCGCTGACGCCGCCGTTCCTTCCGGTAAATCCGGCGGTCAGCCCTTTATATTGTTTTACCCAAGAAGATAATAAAAAAAGCGAAGGTCCATTCGCCGACGTTCGCTCACGAAACGGTTCCATCAATTCGTCGCACCTCCGCTATCAGTGTACCATAACGCCAAGCGCGAGAGCGACCCTTACACTTCCTGCGCGGCCTCCTCATTCTCCTGGCGGTAAGCTTTGGCGTCGTCTATGCGGACAAGCACGACGTCCGTCCCGATCTTCACAATATTGCGCCACGGAATGACGACGTCCGTCCCGCCGCCGAACATTCCGAAAAACTTCGTGTAATGCGGAACGACGATCGAATCGATCCGTCCGTGCCGCAAATCCAGCTCGATGTCGCTGATTTGCCCGAGCTTTTTGCCGTCCACGATATTAATGACGTCCTTCGCCTGAAAGTCCGATATTTTCAAGTCCGCTCCCCCTTTCCGCCCTTAGTAACCAATATATGAGCCCGAATGGGAAAATGTCCTGTTTGTTTGAAAAAGAGCGGCAGGCGGTCCGCATGTTTTCCGGCACGCGAAAAGCGGCGCCTGCAAGCGCCGCCCGGTATTGCCGCACGCCGCGGATCAAGTCCGCGCGAGGTTATATTTTGACATGCTTCTGCATTTGCTGAATCGCCGATTTCTCCAGCCGGGACACTTGCGCCTGCGAAATGCCGATTTCCTCGGCCACTTCCATCTGCGTCTTCCCCTCGAAAAATCGCATCGACAAAATCATCTTTTCCCGCTCGCCCAGCTTGTGCATCGCTTCCCGCAAGGCGATTTCCTCGATCCAGGTGCCATCCTTGCTCTTCTCGTCGCTCACCTGATCCATCACGTAGATCGGATCGCCGCCATCGTGGTATATCGGCTCGAAGAGCGAAACCGGATCCTGAATGGCGTCAAGCGCAAACACGACATCTTCCTTCGGCACGTTCAGCGCCTCCGATATTTCGAAAATCGTCGGCTCGCGCGAATTTTGGTTCGTCAACGTATCGCGCACCTGCAGCGCCTTATAAGCGATATCGCGCAGGCTCCGCGAGACGCGGATCGGGTTGTTGTCGCGCAGATAGCGGCGAATCTCGCCGATAATCATCGGGACGGCATACGTGGAAAATTTGACATTTTGGCTGAGATCGAAGTTATCGATGGCTTTCATAAGACCGATGCAGCCTACCTGAAACAAGTCATCCACAAATTCGCCGCGGTTGTTGAACCGCTGGATAACGCTCAATACAAGGCGCAAATTTCCGTTAACCAATTTCTCCCTTGCCGACCACTCGTTTCTCGTTTGCAAAGCGGTGAACAGCTCGCGCATTTCAGCGTTTGTCAGGACGGGCAGCTTCGCGGTATCCACACCGCAGATCTCGACTTTGTTTCGGGTCAACGCGATTACCTCCCAAGGAGAAACATTACTGTACATTATCTCCTCGGCCCCCTTTTTTATTCCTGATCCGACAGCGTCCGACAAATACCGCAACCCTCCTCCGGATGGAGAAGGGCCGCGCCGCTCTCAGACCATTTTATTGAATTCTTTGCGCAAACGCTTGATTATCCGTTTCTCAAGCCGCGATATATACGATTGCGAAATGCCGAGCAGGTCGGCGACATCCTTCTGCGTTTTCTCTTCGCCGTCGGCGAGGCCGAAACGCAGCTCCATAATGATCCGTTCGCGCTCGGTCAGCTTGTCGAGCGCTTTATGCAGCAGCTTCCGGTCGACCTGTTCCTCGATATTGCGGTAGATCGTATCGTTCTCCGTCCCCAGCACGTCCGACAGAAGCAATTCGTTGCCGTCCCAGTCGATGTTCAGCGGCTCGTCGAACGACACCTCGGTGCGCGTCTTGCTGTTGCGGCGCAAATACATCAAAATTTCGTTTTCGATGCACCGCGACGCATAGGTGGCCAGCTTGATTTTTTTCTCCGGATCGAACGTGTTGACCGCCTTGATCAGACCGATCGCGCCGATGGAAACGAGATCCTCGATATGAATGCCCGTATTTTCAAACTTGCGGGCGATATACACGACAAGACGCAAATTCCGCTCAATGAGCATCGCCCGGATCGCGGAATCGCCCGAAGGCAGCTTCTCGAGCAAATACTCTTCTTCCTCGCGGGTGAGCGGCGGCGGCAATGCCTCGCTGCCTCCGATATAATAGATTTCTTCGCTCTTTAACCCGAATAAAAATAAAACACGGTAATAATATAACTGCAGGATCAATTTCCATTTGACGAACATGCGGTCCATCCCTCCCAGTAATATTCCGCGGTCTAATTAGCCTTATGAAGCTGCTGCACCAAAGACGGATGAATGATCGCCCGGTACGCCCCATCCGCCGACAACGTTCCGCCATCGAGAGCGACCAGCACCTTGCGGCTTTCCTCCCGCCGCCCGTCCCGCTCGATGCAGACCGAGTCGGGCTTCAGCGCCAGCATGAAGCGCGTGCCGCGGTTGACGCCTCTGTACGGAACGAGACGCAGCCGGTCTTGCCATTTGAACGGTTTTTCATCGCTTATTCCGGCTACAAGACGGTCCACCTGCGACTGGCGGATATGACCCAGCCACGATGCCGGAAGCTCATCTTCCCATACCGACGCTTCCATCACCATCACCGGCGTCCGCGTCAACGGATCGTACAGCTGATTGCCGGTATCGATCAGGCCGATGCAGCGGCGCTCGCATTCGCCGATGAATACCGATACCTCGGCCAGATGATCCGTCAGCAGTTCCCGTTCGCGTCTCCCTCTGACGACGGAACGGTAAATATACAAACCGATGCAAACGGCCGATAACACGAACACGATGCCGGTTTTCAGTTCGGCGCGGACGCCTCCTTCGATAAATGCGAGCCCCTGCCAAATTTCCGAACGGCCCTGCAGCATGTAGTGCGCCCCGAGCACCGCCCCCGCCGCGACAAAATTAACCGCATAAAATGCGGCAACGTTGCGTATGAACGATTGCAAACTCGCAAACCCGAACGCCGTCCAAATCATGAGCAGCGACAGTACGAATTTGATGGCGAACGTAAACAAAAACGATAGCGTCGGAACGAACATGAGCATAACATATGACGCTCCGATCGCCGCAGCGGCCAGCACCTTCCACCAGACGGCCCGGATATCCCGTATCCATGCCGTCATCAGCAAAAGGCTTCCGTCAATCATCAGGTTCATCGCGAACACGACGTCAACATATACTGCCATCGCTTCACCTTCCTGAAGCGGCGCCCGGCAGGCCTGTCAGGCCGAAGCGCTGGAGCGCGATTGAGACTAGTATAGTAAAATACTATTTCAAAGTCTGTCTAATCATGCCGTCAGGAGCAATCTTTTTTTGTCGAGTCTCCGGAGCAAAACAGGGAACCCCTTTCCGCTGCCGTACAGGCTTCGGAAAGGGGTTCCCTGTTATGTTTCGATATCGTTCGATAATGACGAGCGCAAGATACAATCAGCCGCGCGGACGATTGCGCAGGAAAGCCGGAATGTCCAGCTGGTCGTTCGAATGGCTGCCGAACGGCTTCACATTCGTCGCGGACTGGCGCTGTTCCGTGTGCTGCTCGGCCGGCTGCTGATTGAGGACGCGGCCACGGCTTTGATCCGGTTTGGAATCGAAGCCGGTAGCGATGACCGTCACCTTGATTTCGTCCTTCATCTCTTCGTCGATAATCGCGCCGAAAATCATGTTGACCTCCGGATCGGAAGCTTCAATGACGATTTCCGCCGCTTCGTTCACTTCGTACAGCGACAGATTGCTGCCGCCCGTAATATTCATAATGACCCCGCGGGCGCCGTCGATGGACGTCTCGAGGAGCGGGCTCATAATTGCTTTGCGGGCCGCTTCCGCCGCCCGGTTCTCCCCGGAGGCGATGCCGATGCCCATCAGCGCCGAGCCCCGTTCGGTCATAATCGTCTTGACGTCGGCAAAGTCGAGGTTGATCAGGCCCGGTACGGCAATCAGGTCGGAAATGCCCTGTACCGCCTGGCGAAGCACGTTGTCCGCTTCGCGGAACGCTTCGAGCATCGGCGTCTTCTTGTCGACGATTTCGAGCAGACGGTCGTTCGGGATCGTAATGAGCGTATCCACTTTGTCCTTCAGCGCTTCGATGCCCATCTCGGCATGAGCGGAACGCTTCCGCCCTTCGAACGTGAACGGACGGGTCACGACGCCGACCGTCAGCGCGCCGCATTCGCGGGCGATTTCGGCGATTACGGGAGCCGCCCCCGTACCGGTTCCGCCGCCCATGCCGGCGGTGACGAACACCATATCGGCGCCTTTCAGCGTATTACTGATCAGATCGCGAGACTCTTCGGCCGCCTTCTTGCCGACCTCGGGGTTGGCGCCGGCCCCGAGACCGCGGGTCAGCTTGTCTCCGATTTGAAGCTTGTGCTCGGATTTGGACAAATTGAGCGCCTGCGCGTCCGTATTGACCGTAATGAATTCGACGCCTTTGACGCCGTTCTCGATCATCCGGTTCACCGCGTTGCTGCCGCCTCCCCCCACCCCGATTACTTTAATTTGGGCCATCGTTTCCATATCAAAATCGAATTCCAACATTATGATTCCCCCGATCAAATGAATTCGCTAAACATATTTTTGAGCCGTTCGAATATGCCGGGCTTCGGCGCAGCTGCCGCACCGCTCTTGCGGCCAGCCGGCTTCTTGGAACCGCCTCCGCCGCCGCGCAGCTTCATATGCTTCGACACGTACTGGATAATCCCGACACCGCTGCTGAAAGAAGGATCTCTCACGCCGATATAGTCGGGCACCGCGATACGAACCGACGATTCCAGCTCCATCTGGGCCAGTCCCAGCGTTCCGGGCAGCATGACCGTTCCTCCGGTTAATACATAGCCGTTCACCTTGTCCCCGTATCCGAGTCGCCGGACTTCTTCCCGAATCAGATGAAAAATTTCCTGCATGCGCGGCTCAATAATGTTAGCCAAATCCACTTGCGAAAATTCCTTCTCGATATTCGTGCCCATCCGCACAACTTTGAACTTCTGGTCTTCGGCGGCGTCGCTGACGAGCGCGCAGCCGTATTTGAGCTTGATCTTCTCCGCCTGCTCCGTCTGGGTTCTGAGACCGTAGGCGATATCGTTCGTGACGTATTCCCCGCCGATCGGCAGCGTCGAAGTCGCCGCCAGACTGCCCTGATCGAAGATTGCGACCGTCGTGGCGCCCGCTCCCACATCGGCCAGCACCGTTCCCATCGATTTCTCGTCCTTCGTGAGCGACATGACGCCGGAAGCGAGCGACATCAGAATGACGCCGGAAATTTGAAGCCCCGCCTTCTCTACGCAGCGCATCAAATTATGTATCGCCGTCTTCGCTCCGGTGACGATCGTCGCCTCCACTTCGAGGCGGACGCCGATCATGCCGCGAGGATCGGATATGCCTTCAAGCCCGTCCACCAAATACTGCTTCGGGACGAGATTGATAATTTCGCGTTCCGGCGGAAGCGCAACGACCTTGGCCGCCTGCAGCACCCGCTCGATATCTTCTTCGCCGATTTCGCGGTCCTCATTGGAAACCGCCACTACACCATGGTTCGTTTGCAAGGCGATATGGTTGCCCTGGATTCCGACGTACACATCCGTTATTTCAATGCCGACCATCCGTTCCGCATGATCGACGGCTTTGCGTATCGATGTGACGGTCTGGTCGATATCCACGATGGCTCCTTTTCGTATTCCTTCCGAGTCGGCAGATCCAACTCCAATAATATTAATGGCTCCGTTTTTCATTTCGCCAATAATAGCACGAACCTTGGACGTACCGATGTCCAAACTGACAATGATGTCGCTGTTGCTCAACCCGCGGCACCTCCCGTTTCACGATTGCATGTATCATGCGCTTTGCATGAAAATCGCATCTCTTTGTTATAAAATAAATGCATTTCTATCATATTCAACGCGTTATTGACGAAACCTCTTTTTTCTACAAATTTTTCATACATGAAGTAATTGGCAATTTCTCCGAATCCGTCGAAACGAAAGGCCCAAACGCGGCTTTACTCATAAAATACTACCATTTTTTGTTGCTATTGAGTAGTCTCTAATTCGTCGGTCTCCTGCTCGTAAGGCTCATAGGTGTCGGCCAGCAGCATCGTCACGCGCCCCGGCTGCTGCGTCTCGACGACGGCATTGAGCATCGGAATTTTGTCCTTCAGCACCGACACCGCCGTCACGACTTCGAACCGCGTGCGCGTATATATTTTGATCCGGTCGGGATACGCCTTCGACGGATACGGGGTAATTTCCGATATGTCCGAAAGCTCCTTGGCCGGTATGCGAGCCAACTGCCTGGATAGCTCGGCCTTGACCGGATCGTTCGGTTTCCAGCCCGTCAGCACCGGCTTGTCCGCAACGATGCTGCCGCCGCCGACCGGAATATTCGCGCCGTTCGACAAGATCGCGGTCAACTCCCCGGTCGAGGACAGTTCGAACGCCACCGCGTTGTATTCCTGCACCGCGATGCGCACGACGCCGGGAAAATGTTTCGTCACTTCGACCTCCTTGACAGGCTTCAACGTTTTGACGCGTTTCTCGATCGTCGCCGCTCCGGCGCCGAAGAAAGCGTCCCCGACCGCAAGCCCCGAAGCTTCCCGGATTTCCGCGGCCGTCAAATACATTTCACCCTCTATGACCAGAGACGAAATTTTGCTGATAGAAGAATTGAAAAATAATACCGCGAGCAGCACGACGAACAGAAGCAGGAGCACGGCCAGTACTTTCCGATTGCCCCTTCGCTTTCGCTCCGGCTCCCGGAGGACCGGAATCGGTTCAGACATGGCTTGTCCCTTCTTTCGTAAAAACATCCGCTCCCACTTTAAGAGGCGGGAGCCGGGAGTGAACCGCCTTTCGGTTATCCGGGAACGACCCGGTTGTCGGGTACGGCGGAATATCTCGTTATACGGGCGCCCAGTCGCGACAGCATCTGCTCGATCCGGTCATAGCCGCGGTCGATGTGATGCACCTGTTCGACGATCGTGCGGCCCTGAGCCGCAAGACCGGCGATGACGAGCGCTGCCCCCGCCCGCAAATCGGTCGCTTCTACGGTCGCGCCGTACAGTCTCGGAACGCCCCGTATGAAAGCCGCGTTCATATCGACGCGTATGTCCGCCCCCATCCGGGTCAATTCTTCCACATGCTTGAAGCGGCCTTCAAAAATCGTTTCCTTCATGATGCTCGTTCCATCCGCGACCGCCAGCAGCACCATCAACTGGGACTGGAGATCGGTCGGAAAGGCCGGATACGGAGACGTGACGATGCGCTCGATCGCCTTCGGCCTTGCGGAACTGCTAACTTTCATTATATCACCGTCGATGGCGATTTGAACACCACAGCGGCGAAGCACATGAATGAGCGACGTCAGATGGGCCGGATTGGTGTTCTGCAGCGTCACCTGCCCGCGGGTTGCGGCGGCGGCCACCATAACGGTGCCGGTTACGATCCGGTCGGGAATAACCTCGTAACGGCAGGGCTCAAGCTTCCTGACGCCTTCGATCGTAATCGTATCGGTTCCGGCGCCCATAATTTTCGCGCCCATCTTGTTGAGAAATCGCTGCAAATCCTGAATTTCCGGCTCGCGCGCGGCATTCGTAATCGTCGTCCGCCCTTCGGCCAGAACGGCGGCCATCATAATATTTTCCGTTGCGCCGACGCTCGGGAAAGCGAGATGGATATCGTTTCCGATCAAACGGGGAGCGCGGCAAATAATCCGGTTGCCCAGCTCGATCACTTCCGCGCCGAGCGCCTCGAGCCCCTGCAGGTGCAAATCGATTTTGCGTTCGCCGATGGCGCAGCCTCCGGGCTGATAAACCTGTACTTCTCCGAATCGCGCCAGCAGCGGTCCCATCAGAAAGATCGACGAGCGCATTTGGCGCATAAGCGTTTCCGGTACATGGGATGTATGCGCGGGCGCCGTATCGAGCACGACGGTTTCGCCTTCATGCCAAGCCCGGCAGCCCAGCTCCCGGAGCAGATCGAGCATCACCTCGATATCCAGCAGTTTGGGCACATGGTCGATTGTGACGGTTCCGCAAGCCAGCACGCTGGCAGCCAATATCGGCAATGCGGCATTTTTCGCTCCATGGATGGCAATGGTTCCTGAGAGTGGTTTCCCGCCTTCAATCACCAGTTTATCCAATGTATCACCACCTCCGAATTACCGTTCGCCCATCACCAATACTTCCGGTACCAGTTCGATGCCGAATTTGTCTTTCACGGTTTTCCGGATATGCGTCATGAGGGCGAGAACGTCTTCAGCTGTCGCTTGCCCGGTGTTGACAATGAAATTGGCGTGCTGCGCGGAAATTTCAGCGCCTCCGTGACGGAAGCCTTTCAGACCTGCTGCTTCGATCAGCCGGGCGGCATAGTCGTTCGGCGGATTGCGGAATACGCTTCCGGCACTGGCCATCTGCAGCGGCTGCGTCTCAAGCCGTCTGGCCTTGTGCGCCGCCATCGCCGCGGCGATCGTCTTCCTGTCCCCCCGCGCCAGCCGGAATGTCGCTTCCACGACGATGCCCGGCTGTTCTTGCAATATCGAATGACGATAAGAGAACTTCATATCCTCCGCTTCGTATCGAACCAATTCCCCTGTTCCCAGTACAATTTCAGCTGATTGGAAAATACGTGACACATCCGATCCCAAGGCGCCCGCGTTCATATAGACGGCTCCGCCGACCGTGCCCGGAATTCCTCCCGCGAATTCCAGTCCGGTCAGCCCTTCCTTCCCCGCCATTACGGATAATTTAATGAAGGAATACGCCGCTCCGGCATGAACGAGTTCATCCTCAAAGCGAATGTAATCAAGCGAATCCCCGGTTTTGATGACGACGCCGCGAATCCCTTTGTCGCTGACGAGCATGTTGGAGCCCCGGCCGAGCGGAGTCCACGGGACGCCATGCCGATTAAGCAGACGGATGGCCGACACCAGCTCATCTTTGCCGCCGGGAATAAAGAGAACATCGGCGGGCCCACCGATCTTCCATGTCGTATATGGCGCGAGCGGTTCGTCGTACATGACTTGCCCGAGCGATTCCAGTTGCGATATCGTTTGCCTCATGTGGTCGAACCTCCTTGTTGCTTCGTCTGTGCCGGAATCCGAGCGCTTCTTGCGTCCGGCCGCCAGCGGCGTCTGGATTCGTCAAACCGGGCCGCCTGGTTGGCAGTCACGATTTATACGGTATCTTATGCCGCATGCGATGCGGGTGTGACAAACGCCCAGACCGCTGCAGCCGGCACGTCAGGTTTCCGCTCCTCACGCGATCAGCCTCGCCGCGTCAGGCGGTTCAGCTCCGCCGCGATCCGCTCCGCCGCATCGGGCATGCCGAGCCCCTCCGACGCTCGCCGCATCGAACGGAGACGATGCTCGTCGCTCAGGATGGCGTCGATCCTGTCGAGCAGTTCCGCTCCGCGCAAATCTTTCTCCAGCACCATCTCCGCGGCCCCCGCTTCGACCAGACTGCGGGCGTTCGCCTCCTGGTGATTGTTCGTCACATTGGGCGACGGAATGAGAATCGACGGCAGGCCGAGCGCTGTAATCTCCGCCAGCGAGGATGCGCCCGCGCGTCCCACGACGAGCGTTGTGGCGGCCAGCACCTCCGGCATATTGTGCAGATAGGAATGCACGTGCAAATAATTGGCGACGATCGGCGTAACCTGCCGGATGCGCTCCATCGTTCGCTCGAAATAAGTCTCTCCGGTCACAAACACAAAGTGGACGCCTGGCAGCCGCCCGAGCAGCGGCGCCATGTCCACCATCGCTTCGTTTATCGCTTTCGCTCCCCGGCTACCGCCGACCACCAGCACGATCCGGCTTCCTTCCGGCAAGCCGAGAGCGGCGTAGCCTTTGTTCCGGTTCGCCGCCGCAACATGCGTCGCGCACGGATTGCCGGTATGAACGGTCCGTTTTGCTTTGCCGAAATGGGCGAGCGATTCCTGAAAACTGACGGCTACGCAGTCGGCGTACCGGGCCAGAAACTTGTTCGTCAGGCCGGGGATGACGTTCTGCTCGTGAATGAGCGTCGGAATGCCGAGACGGGCCGCCGCATAGACGACCGGGCCGCAGACGTACCCGCCGGTACCGACGACGGCATCCGCCTTGAAGCGGCGGAGCAGCTCCTTCGAGCGGCGAACGCCCTTCAGAAATCGGATCACCGTCTGCACGTTGTCTAGCGACAGCTTGCGCTTGAAGCCGGTGATGTCGATCGACTCGAACGGGATGCCCGCCTCCGGCACGATCCGGCTTTCGAGTCCCCGTTCCGTGCCGATATAGAGAAGCTTGGCGTTCGGATGCTCGCGCATCATTTGCTTGCCGACCGCGATGGCGGGATAGATATGTCCTCCCGTTCCGCCGCCGGTCAATACGATTCGCATGAACGTCACCTCGAATAACGGGATATATTAAGCAGAATGCCGAGCGCTGTAAGCAGCAGCGTAAGCGACGATCCGCCGTAGCTGACGAGCGGCAGCGTAATGCCGGTAACCGGCATCAGGCCGATCACGACGCCGATGTTGATCAGCACTTGCACGCCGATAATGCCGACGATGCCGGTGGCGAGCAAGCTGCCGAACGCATCCGGCGCCGCCACCGCCGTCTTCATGCCGCGCCATATCAGAATAAGAAACAGCAGGATGACGGCCGCGCCGCCGATGAAGCCCAGCTCCTCGGCCAGTATCGAAAAGATGAAATCCGTTTGCGGCTCCGGCAAATAGCTGTATTTCTGCCTGCTCATGCCGAGGCCGAGCCCGACAAGACCCCCCGGCCCGATCGCATACAGCGACTGGATCGACTGGTAGCCGGCCCCGAGCGGGTCCTGCCACGGATCCAGAAATGCGGTAATCCGCTGCAGCCGGTAAGGCGCGGCCAGTATAAGCCCGGCCAATCCGGCCAGCCCGACCGCCGCGAGCGACGCGAGATGCGAAAGGCGGGCGCCGGCCACATAGATGACGAGCAGCGAGGCGCCGCACATGACCGCGCCGGTGCCGAGGTCCGGCTGCAGCATGATCAGTCCGAACGCAAGGCCGAGCAGGCCGAGCGGCGGCAGCAGCCCGCGCGCGAACTGCGTGACCTGCTGCTGCCGTTCGGCGAGAAGCTTGGCGAGAAAGATGACCATCGCCAGCTTCATGAATTCGGACGGCTGAATGCCGAACGAGCCGATCCCGAGCCAGCTGCGCGCGCCGCCGCGCACGACGCCGATGCCGGGAACGATCACGATGACGAGCAGCCCGAAACAAACGAGCAGGCCGAGCTTGGCCCATTTTTTCCATATCCAGTAATCGGTGTTCATCGTGAATATCATCGCGCCGATGCCGAGCGCGGCGAACAGCAGCTGACGCTTCACGTAATAAAATTTGTCGCCGAATTCGTGAAAGGCGAGCACGGCGCTGGCGCTGTACACCATAACTATGCCGATGGCGAGTATCAGCGCGATCGACGCGATCATGAACACGTCGGGAGCGGAGCGGGCTTTAGCCATAGATATCGACACCTCTTGCCTGCGAAAGTAGGGACGAGCCCCCTACTTACAAGTTATGCGCCGAATCTTTAAAAATGCGCCCCCGTTCTTCATAGGATGCGAACATATCCCAGCTCGCGCAGGAAGGCGACAGCAGCACCGTATCGCCCGGTTCGGCGAGAAGGGCCGCTTCGCGCACCGCCTTGCGGAGCGTCGATTCGGCGTCCTTCTCAGGTTCGACGATTTTGATCGCGGCTAAACCTGCCAGCTCTGCGACGCGGGCCAGCTTGCCGCGCGTCTCGCCCAGCGCGACGAGCGCCTTCGCCCGTTCGCGCAGCACCGGCAGCAGTTCCATATAGTCGGAGCCGCGGTCAAGCCCGCCGGCGATGAGAACGACGCCGCCCCGGAACGAGCGCAGGGCGATCGCGGTCGCCGCCCAATTCGTCGCTTTGGAGTCGTTGTAATATTTCACTCCGTTCCGCTCGCGAACGAATTCCAGCCGGTGCTCCACCGCCCGCAAGCTCCGCATCGGCCCGGACAGCTGCTCCGGGCTGACACCCGCGGCGATGCATATGGCGGCGGCAGCGATCGCATTGGCCGTGTTGTGCGCGCCGGGCACGCCGAGCTCGTCCTCCCGCAGCAGCGTCGTTTCGCCGCCCCGTCCGTCGCGCCATACGATCGTCCTGACGGGCGCATGGCCTTCCGCCTCCAAGGCGGCTCCGTCCGCGGGATACGGCGGCTCCGCAAACAGGCCGCGTTCCAGCCGCTCGCGAATCGAAAACGGCAAAACTTGCGAGCGCACCGATTGGGCGACCTGCCGGCAAACCGGATCGTCCCAGTTCAACACCGCCCAATCGCCTTCCGTTTGGTTGGCGAACAGCTTGATCTTGGACGCGATGTAGTCGTCCATATCGCCGTGATAGTCGAGATGCGTCTCCGCAATGTTCAACAGCGCGGCGACCCGCGGCCGGAAAGACGCCGTCCCCTTGAGCTGAAAGCTGCTCAATTCGGCGACGAGCCAATTGTCGGCCGCCGCTTCCTGAGCGGCGTCGCACAGCGGGCGGCCGATATTGCCGGCGACGATCGGGTTCATCCCGGCCGCTTCCAGCAGTTGGCCGACCCACGTCGTCGTCGTCGTCTTCGCATTCGAGCCGGTAATGCCGATAATGGGCGCGGGCGACAGATGGTACGCCACTTCAATCTCCGTCACCGTCTCTACGCCGAGCTCCGCCGCTTTCGCAACCGGCGGCACGCGGTATGGAATGCCGGGGTTTTTGACAAGCAGCGCCGTGTCGGGCGTGATCAGGTCGTCCGGATGTCCGCCGCATATGACGGTCGCGCCGAGCCTCTCCAGCTCGTCCGCTTCGGGGCACTGGTCCCGGTCTTTCTTGTCGTTCACGACGACATTCGCGCCGTAGCGGCAAAACAGGCTCGCCACGCTGAAGCCGCTTTTCGCCATCCCCAATACGACGACGCGACGGTTCTTGTACGAGGCCGGATGATTCATAACTGCCATCTCCTTCGACAATGCGTTCCTGGTGTCAAATATCGCGTTTGTTACATTGCTTTCGCGAGCGCAAGGCCAAGACCGGCCAGCACAAGACCGGCTGTCCAGAACGTGACGACGACCCGCCACTCGGACCAGCCGGACAATTCGTAATGATGATGGATCGGACTCATCTTGAATATCCGTTTGCCCCGCAGCTTGAACGAGGTGACCTGGATAATTACAGACAGCATTTCGATCACGAAAACCCCACCGATCACGATCAGCAGGAGCTCCGTCTTCGTCAAAATCGCCACGGCGGCCAGGCCGCCGCCGATCGCGAGCGAACCCGAATCCCCCATAAACACTTTGGCCGGATGCCGGTTGAAAATAAGAAAACCGAGCACGGCGCCGACCATCGCCGCGGAGAACACCGCCGATTCATGCTCCGTCATCCGCATGGCGATAATCGTATACGCCCCGAACGCAATGGCGCTCGTACCGGCCAGCAGGCCGTCGAGGCCGTCGGTAAAATTGACCGAGTTGCTCGTAGCGAACATGATAATGATGACGAAAACGTAATAGAACCAGCCCAGATCGAACGACCAGTCCGTACCCGGCACGGAAATGGCCGTGCTGTGGTCTGTCCGGTACAGCAATACGCAGACGATGATGCCGAACAGCAACTGGCCGAACAGCTTCTGTCTGGCCGTCAATCCGAGCGAGCGCTTGAACACGATTTTGATGTAGTCGTCCAGAAACCCGACCAGTCCGAAGCCGAGAGCGGCGACAAGCAGCACCCAGAAGTCGCCCGTCTTGTCGGAAAAGCGAAGGAACGACAACAGAATCGCCAGCAAAATGATGATGCCGCCCATCGTCGGCGTTCCCTTCTTCTTCTGGTGGCTCTGCGGCCCTTCTTCCCGGATCTGCTGTCCGAACTTCAGGCGCCTCAGCAGCGGGATGAACAAAGGCCCGAGCAAAACCGCAAGCAAAAAGGAAACGGCGATCGTTAACAGAATGACCTTGATGTCCATCAGCTCACCCCCGTCATTCTTCCAGCGCCCGGACGACTTCTTCCATTTTCATGCCGCGCGAGCCTTTCACGAGCACGAGATCGTCCGGACCGAGCCGCCGCTTCAGCCATGCCGCAAGCTCGGATTTGTCGGCGAAGTGGCGCACGGCATCGCCGAAGCCGGCAGCCGCGAAAGCGTCCGCCGCGCCTTCCGCCGTATGGCGGGACAACGGACCGTACGTCAGCAGCCCTTGCGCCTTCTGCGGCGTCACATATTCGCCGATGCCGCGGTGCAGCGCCGCCTCGTCCGGACCGAGCTCCAGCATGTCGCCGAGCACGAGCCATTTGCGGCGATAGCCCTGAAGCTGCTCGACAAGGTCGATCGCTGCGCGGACGGACGTCGGATTGGCATTGTACGCGTCATTCAGCACGACAGCGCCGCAAGCCGCCCGGGTCGGCTCGATCCGCATCGACGTCAGTTTCAGGGAAGCGAACCCTTCCCGTATGCGCGCCCCCGGCACGCCGGCGTGAAGCGCGGCGGCGACAGCGGCCAGCGCATTGGCGACGTTGTGGCGGCCGGCCGCCGCGACGGCCGGTCTGCCGATCGCCGCAGCTTCCGCTGCCAACGCGCCGCCGCGCGCACGCACCGCAAAAGCGGATGACTGCGCCGACAATTCGATGTCGGTCGCAGTCCAGTCGTTGCCTTCGCCGAGGCCGAACGTTTCCAGACGGACGCCGTCCGCGAGCTTCGTCCGTTTCACCCCTTCGCGCAGCAGCGGCTCGTCGCCGTTGTAGAGCAGAAGTCCGCCCGGCTTCAGCCCGGCGGCAATCTCCAGCTTCGCCTGCGCGATGCCTTCCCGCGAGCCGAGCTGCTGAAGATGGGCCTCGCCGATATTGGTAATGACGGCGATATCGGGCTTGGCGATGGAGGCAAGCAACTCGATCTCGCCGAAATCGCTCATCCCCATTTCCAGAACGGCCGCCTCCGTCTCTTCGCCGAGCCGCAATATCGTAAGCGGCAGTCCGATATGGTTGTTCAGATTGCCCTCGGTTTTGCGTGTACGGAACTTCGTTCCGAGCAGCGCATGCGTCATATCTTTCGTCGTCGTCTTGCCGTTGCTGCCGGTAATGCCGATGACGAACAGACCGAGTTCGTCCCGGTAGGCGCCGGCAAGACGCTGAAGAGCGGTTAACGTATCGGCGACGCGCACGACCGGCGTCCCGGCGGCGCGCAGCGCTTCCGGCACCGGGCGGTCTTCCCGCCACAGCACGCCGGCCGCGCCGGCCCGGACAGCCGCTTCCACGTAATCGTGACCGTCGAAGCGGTCGCCGGCGAGCGGCACGAACAGTTCCCCCGGCGCGATCGTCCGGGAATCGATCGATACGCCTCGAACGACGGCCGAGCCGCTCCGCTCATCCAATCGCCCGCCGCACATGCGGGCGATCTGTTCCATGTTGCGTATTATCACGTCAGCAGTCCCCTTATCGCTTCTTGGGCCACGAGCCGATCGTCGAACGGATGCGTAACGCCGCCGACGATCTGATACGTTTCGTGGCCTTTCCCCGCAATCAATACTACATCCCCCGGGCTTGCCATTTCAACCGCTTTTTGAATCGCCAGACGGCGGTCGGCAATGCGCTCGTAGCGGCTTTTCCCGACGCCCGACGAGCGGAATCCTTCTTCCACATCGTCGAGAATCCGCTCGGGGTCTTCCGTGCGCGGATTGTCCGACGTGGCGATGACATAATCCGCATATTGACCTGCAATGCGGGCCATGATCGGACGCTTCGTCCGGTCGCGGTCGCCGCCGCAGCCGAAGACGCAGATTACCCGCCCTTCGGCGAATTCCTTCACCGCCTTGAGCACGTTCTCCAGGCCGTCCGGCGTATGCGCGTAGTCGACAATGACGGCGAACGGCTGTCCCGCGGAAACGGCCTCGACCCGTCCCGGCACCCCGGGGACCGATTCCAGACTGCGGATGATCGCGCCGAGCTCCAGCCCTTCGATCAGACCGGCCGTCAGCGCCGCCAGCGCGTTGTACACGTTGAACTTGCCGACCATCCGCAGCGTGACGTCGGCTTCGCCGCGAAACGTCCGGACATGGAAGGATGTGCCCTGCGACGTAATGCGTATATTCGAGGCGCGCACATCCGCATCGCGGTCGATGCCGTAGGTGATCGTCTCGGCCGCCGTCAGGCGCCGGAACGTTTCGGACGCTTCGTCGTCGGCATTGAGCACCGCGTAGCTCCGCTCCTCCGCAGAAGCCGGGTAGCCGTTGCCGAGCCGGGCGAACAGCAGCCCTTTCGCCGCCTTGTACCGCTCCATCGTCACATGATAATCGAGATGGTCCTGCGTCAGGTTCGTGAAGATCGCGGTGCGGAATTTGCAGCCTTTGACCCGCCCTTGCTCCAGGGCGTGGGACGATACCTCCATGGCGCAATATTCGGTGCCCGCCCGCGCCATGTCGGCGAGCCGCTTCTGCAGTTCGAGCGCCTCCGGCGTCGTGCCCGACACCGGCACGGTCAAGCCGGCGTACCGCATTTCGATCGTGCCGATCACGCCCGCTTTGTGGCCGGCATCGAGCAAAATCCGCTCGATCAAGTAGGTTGTCGTCGTTTTGCCGTTCGTACCGGTTACGCCGATCAGCTTCATCTTGTCGCTCGGGTGATCGTAGAATGCGTCGGCCAGCACGGCCATCGCCAGCCGGCTTTCCGGCACGATCAGCTGCGGAACGCCGACATCGAGACGGCGCTCGGCCACGATGGCGACCGCCCCCCGCTCCACGGCTTCCGCGGCGAAGTCGTGCCCGTCGACCGTATGGCCGGGCAGGCAGATGAACAATGCCCCCGGCTTCACCTGACGGGAATCGGTCTCCAGGCTGGAGACGGACACGTTCCCGTCTCCCTCCAGGCGGGCCGTCAGCAGCAAACCGGCCAATTGCTCCATTTTCATCTGCGGTTCCTCCTTACATTTATCGGCACCGGTTAGTCCTTATTTTCCATTATGATCCATGGTCATGTTTTTCAACATCGCCGGGCAAATCGGCATCCGAGCCGAGATAGATGCGAATCGTCGATCCGCGCTCCACCCTCGTGCCGGCCGCCGGCGCCTGACGGATGACAGTCGAACCGGTGCCTGCGGACGACAAATTGAAATTCATGTTCATATCCTCGTAGATGTCCGATACGGTTTTGCCCACGAGATTCGGGACGGTAACGATCGGCGTCTCTCCATATTTGTATGCACGCGGCAGCTGGTTGCTGCGGGGCGGCACGTCGAGGATGTCGAGCGCGTCCTCCAGAATGTTCCGGACGATCGGCGCGGCGACGACTCCCCCGAACTGGATGCCCTGCGGATTGTCGACCGCGACGTAGACGATAATTTCCGGATCGTCCGCCGGGGCGAAGCCGATGAACGACACGATATGCTCGTTCGGCGAATAGCGGCCGTTCACCACTTTTTGCGCCGTGCCGGTTTTGCCTCCGACGCGATAGCCGTCGATAAAGGCGTTGCGCCCCGTTCCTTTGGCGACGACGCTTTCGAGCGCTTCCCGCACCTGCTTCGACGTTTCCGGGGAGATGACCTGCCTTACCGCCTCCGGCTCGATCTCGCTCACCGTTTCGCCGGTTTCCGGATGAATCCATGCCTTGGCGACGTAAGGCTTATACAGCGTTCCGCCGTTGATCGCGGCGGATACCGCCGTAATCTGCTGGATCGGCGTTACGGATACGCCCTGGCCGAACGCGGTTGTCGCCAGTTCCACCGGACCGACGCGGTTCAGCTTGAACAAAATGCCGGTCGCTTCGCCGGCCATATCGATGCCGGTTTTGGCCCCGAATCCGAAGTTCTTTATGTAATCGAACAACTTCTCTTTTCCAAGCCGCTGTCCAAGCGTTACGAATCCGGGGTTGCACGAATTTTCCACCACCTGAAGAAACGTTTGGCTGCCGTGTCCGCCTTTTTTCCAGCACCGCAGCCGGGCGCCGCCCACCTCGATCGCACCGGGATCGAAAAAGCGCTCGTTTTTCAAATCGACCTTGCCTTCTTCCAGCGCCGCGGAGAGCGTAATGATTTTGAAGGTGGATCCCGGCTCATAGGTCATCCAGATCGGCAGGTTGCGGTTGTATACCTCGGCAGGCACCTCGCGGAATTTGTCCGGCTCGTAGGTCGGCCGGCTGGCCATGCCGAGAATTTCGCCGTTGTCCGGGTCCATCGCGATCGCGATCATATGGTCCGCCTTGAACTTGCTCATCGCCGCGTCCAGCTCCCGCTCCATGACGGCCTGAATCTGCTTGTCGATCGTCAGTTGCAGGTTCAGCCCGTCGCGCGGCGCCCGGTACGTGTCGTATGAGCCCGGCATCTGCCGGCCCGCCGCGTCGGCCAAATACGACACGCTGCCGTTTATCCCTTTCAGCAGCGAATCGTATTTCGCTTCGACGCCGGCGAGCCCCTTGTCGACGCCGGCAAAGCCGAGCACATGGGCGGCAAGGCTGCCGAACGGATAGTAGCGTTTGCTGTCCTCCGCCACGACGATGCCCGGCAGCGCCAGCTTCCGCACCTGCTCCGCCTTCTCCGGCGTAATGTTGCGCCCTTCCGGATTCAGCCTGACGATGCTTTCCTTCTTCGTGAGCAGCTTGTAAAGCTTGTCTTCGGTCATGCCGAGCACGCTTGCCAGCTCCCGCGCCGTTCGCTCCGGCTCCTTGATTTGCACCGGGATGGCCATGACGGACGGCGAGCTGATATTGTAGGCCAGGCGGATTCCGTTTCGATCCAGAATTTCTCCGCGTTTGGCCGCGAAAGGCACTTCCCGGCGCCACGACTCTTCGGCTTTCGCGGACAGCTCCTCCCCGATCCAAAGCTGGACGTAACCGAGGCGGAACAGCAAAGCCGCGAATGCCGCGCCGGCCAGCAGAAGCGCCGTGAACAGCCGGCGCCTTAACGTCACACTCGATACTTTCATCTTGCTCCCCCTTCCGACCAGGCCAGAATGAAGCGGTCGTTTCCGATTAACCGTTATTCTCAGCCTATTCGGGACAAGTGGGGGTTAGAACAAGCCCGGGTCCGGACATGCGCGGCACAAGAACGCCGGCCGACGGCCGCCTTGCGTTCATTCTGCCGGTTCGTCCGTCTCTTTCTTTGCGCCATCCGTCCCGTTCCGGTTCTCTTCGCCGGCGGACGGCGCGGACGGCTTCAGGACGATTTTCACGACGCGTTCTCCGTTTTGCTTCGCTACCATTTGCGATACGACATATCCTTCGCCTTCGGCGACGATGCGAATGCCGAGCAGGGAGCAGATTTCCATCGCGTCCCGCAAGGATAGTCCCCGCATATTCGGAACCGCCAGCTTGTCGCGCGATTCGGTCACGAGATAGATGCGCTGGGACGGCTGGATGACGGCGCCGGCCTGCGGAATTTGCTGCAGCACCTTGCCGCCTTTGCCGACCGTCTCGTAGCTCAGCGCCAGCTGCCTGAGTTCGCTCTTCGCCGTGTTGACCGCCTTGCCCGTTACATCGGGCACTTCGACGGTCGCGTCCTGGCTCGCATCCTTCACCGCAGCGTCCGACAGCTTCGGCGGAATGCCGAGGTAGCGCAGCGTCTTCTGCATGATCGACTTGAAGATCGGCGCCGCGACGGAGCCGCCGCCCGCGTACGGCACGTCCGGTTCGTCCAGAAGAACGTAGAGCAGCACTTTCGGATTTTCGACCGGCGCGTAACCGATAAAGGATACGACGTATTTGTCATTCGAGTATCCTCGTTTCGCGTTGTCCCACTTCTGGGCGGTACCGGTTTTCCCCGCGATGCGGTAGCCCTCGATATAGGCGTTCCGGCCCGTTCCGATCTTCTGGTCGGAGACGACCTGTTCCAAATATTCGCCGACCTTGCGCGACGTCTCCGGCGAGATGACCTGCCGCACCACTTTCGGCTCGACCTTCGTCACCTGCTTCGTCACCGGGTCCTCGATTTGTTTGATGAGCTGCGGCTGCAGCAGCTTGCCGCCGTTCGCCACCGCGGCGACCGCGGCGACTTGCTGGATCGGCGTTACCGCGACCCCTTGTCCGAACGTGACGGTCGCGACCTCGATCGGAATGTTGCTTCTGAAATTTACGCTCCCGGCGACTTCCGCCGGCAGCTGGATGCCTGTCTTCTGGCCGAAGCCGAAAGCCGTGATGTAGTCGCGAAGCTTCTCCGGTCCGAGCGCCTGGCCGAGCTTGACGAACGCCACGTTGCTGGAATGCTTGACCCCGTCCAGGTACGAAATTTCGCCCCAGCCCACTCCGTTGTGATCTTTAACCGAATCCTTGCCGATACGGATGTTACCGGACATGAACGTCGCGTTCGGATTGAACAGTCCTTCCTGCACGGCGCTCGCCAGCGTGACGATTTTGAATGTCGAGCCCGGCTCGTACAGCGATTGGATCGCATGGTTGTAGAAATTGGCGGTTTTCGCGGACCAATACGTATTCGGATCATAGTTCGGCGTATTCGCCAGCGCCAATATTTCCATCGTGTTCGGATCGACGGCGATCGCCGTGATGCTTTTCGGATTATATTCCCGCTGCGCCTCGCCGATCGCTTCCTCCACATAATGCTGAATTTCCGAATCGATCGTCAATGTAATATTTTTCCCATCTCGGGCCGGCTTGTATTCCACTTCCCCTTGCGCGAGCTGCACCTGCTTGCCGTCCCGCTGATATTTGATGGCCCCGTCTTCGCCGCCGATGACGTCGTCAAAGCTCGCTTCGAGTCCGTATACGGCGTTTCCTTCCTTGTTGACGAAGCCGAGCAGATGCGACGCCAGCGTTTTTTTCGGATAAAACCGCTTCTGGCCGCTCAATAGATAGATGCCGACGTTCTGCTCCTTCAGCCTCGCCTTCAGCTCATCCCGGAAAGCGGCCACCTGATCGCTGAGCGCCTTGTCGATCTTCCAGCCCTCCGGGCGGATTTCGCGCTGCGCATAATACGTCCCGTTCTTGCGCTTTGCCGTTACCAGATCGCGAAGCTCCTTCTCGGACTTGCCCAAAATGTCATGCAACCGGGCGACGACCTCGTCCGCGATGCCCAGCTTGTTGATCACTTGGGGGTTGACCGCCACCGTATAGGCCAGCGCGTCCATCGCCAGCACCCGTCCTTGACGGTCGGTAATCGTGCCCCGCTTATGCTCGAGATGATCGTATGCCGCCCACGTCTCGCGCGCTTTCTCGAACCAGAAATCGGCTTTGACGACCTGTACGAAATAAACGCGGCCGAGCAGAATAACAAAAAGGAGGGTGATGATCCCTCCGACAAACAGCGAGCGCAATTTGATCCGTTTGTTCATAGCCGGTCACCTATTCGGCGGATGCTGCGGTCTCGGACTCCGAATCCGGCTTGACGGGAATGCCGGCCTGATCCGCTTCGACCATCCCTTGCGCCAGCGCCTGCTCGCGAATGCGTTCCGGATCGGCCAGCATTTCGACTTGCTTGCGCAGCTCTTTCGTTTCGACAGCCAGCTCCTGATATTGATTCGTCAGCTGCTTGATTTCCCAATTCATTTTATAGATTTGGGCATAACGAAAAATGATGACCCCGGCCACGATCACGCATACCGTCACCGTGAACAAGTACAGAAGCTTCTCTTGTACCGGCAGCGATTTGCGCTTGACGACGATCTTCTTCTTTTCCCTTACGACAGCGCGGTCTTCCGGTTTGCGTTTCGGCTGCAGCGCCAAATTTCCATTACTGTAAGCCAAGGCTCATTTCCCCTCCCATGAACTCGTTCTTTGGTTACACATCGATATATCCGTCAGTCTTCGGCGCGTTTTTCGGCGATGCGCAGCTTGGCCGACCGCGCCCGCGGATTGTCTTTCAGCTCTTCCTCGCTTGGGGTAATCGGCT
Organism: Paenibacillus cisolokensis; assembly: GCF_050481165.1. Lineage (NCBI taxonomy): Bacteria > Bacillati > Bacillota > Bacilli > Caryophanales > Paenibacillaceae > Paenibacillus > Paenibacillus cisolokensis. Next base: position 59,611 of record NZ_JBCNFP010000101.1, on the reverse strand, counting down.
TGCGGTTGACAAGTTTCAGCACGCCTTTGCCGCCGCATACGCAGACCGGAAAATCCGGCGGACAAGTGCACGTCCCCGCATATCGGGCAAAGGTTTGCTTGCAAATCCGATCCTCAAGCGAATGGAACGTAATGACCGCGATGCGCCCTCCCGGCTTGAGGCAGCGGATCGCCTGTTCCAGCGCTTCCGCTTCGGCGCCGAGCTCGTCGTTAACCGCAATGCGCAGCGCCTGGAACGACCGTTTGGCCGGATGCGGCCCGGTCCGTCTTGCCGCCGCCGGAATCGCTTCTTTGATCAATTCCGCCAGCTCCCCGGTCGTCGCGACCGGCCTTGCCGCCCGGACTTGCGCGATGCGCCGGGCGATCGATCGGGCAAACCGCTCTTCGCCGTAGACGTGGAGGATGCGGGATATCTCCTTCTCCTCCCAGCCGTTCACAATATCGTAAGCCGTCAATCCGGAAGAGCGGTCCATCCGCATATCGAGCGGCGCATCATGATTGTAGCTGAAGCCGCGTTCCGCTTCGTCCAGCTGCGGACTCGACACGCCGAGGTCGAACAGAACGCCGTCGACGGCCGGGACCCCGCTGCCGTTCGCCGGAACTCCGGCGCCCCGCAGCGCCTCCTCGAGAAATCTGAAATTGCTTTTTACGAGCGTAACGCGATCCCAATATGGGGCTAGCCGGCTGCGGGCATGCTCGTGGGCCCATTCGTCCTGATCGAGAGCGATCAATCGTCCTTCGGATGTCAGCCGCGAAGCGATCAGCTCGCTGTGCCCCGCTCCCCCGAGCGTACAATCGACGTAGATACCGTCAGGCTTGACGGCCAGGCCGTCGACCGCTTCTTCCCTGAGTACCGTCTTGTGCTGAAACACGCGGCAGCCCTCCCTGATGATGAAAGCGAACTAGAAGTTAAAATCGAAATCGACCAACTTCTCGGCAATTTCATTGAACGTCTCTTCCGATTGTTGATAGTATTGTGCCCATGTTTCTTTGCTCCAAATCTCAACGCGGTTTGAAACGCCGAGCACCATGCACTCTTTGTCCAGCTTGGCGTATTCACGCAGGTGGTTCGGCACATTGATCCTGCCCTGCTTGTCCAGCTCGCATTCCGTCGCCCCGGAAAAGAAAAAACGGGTGAAGGCGCGAGCGTCCGATTTCATAAGCGGCAGCGATTTGAGCTTTTGTTCCAGAAGGCTCCACTCTTCCATCGGATAAACAAACAGACAGTTGTCAAGACCGCGGGTGACGACGAACCGCGCGCCAAGCGATTCGCGGAACTTGGAAGGAATGATGAGCCGGCCTTTATCGTCAATGCTGTGCTGATATTCGCCCATGAACATCGGCCGGTCCACTCCTTCCCCCAAATTCCCCACTTCGTCCCACTTTCCACCACTCTGAAAAGATAATTCGCCACCTAAAATAAAATTCCTTCTCTTTCGGCTCTTTTTAAGAAATTTAATTTATCGGGTAAATTGTTACGATTTTGAAACGACTTGGATACAATTATCGGCTATTGTTGGGATATCGGCGCCTCCCGGGGGCGGGGCGTCAGCAGAAAGAGGGGGTTGTTTTGCTATGAGTCCAACGCTTGCTGCCAAGGTGGAGCGGCTGCGATCGCTGGAGCATTACTGCTATCAAATCGCCCATTACTTGCTCGGCAACGATGCCGATGCCGAACATGCCAGCATCGGCGCGCTCCTGGAGTTGTCGGGCGATCCGGAGCTCTTGTGCTGCGGAGAGCAGGATTTGCGCAAATTGGCGCGCACCGCCGCGATCCGGCATGCCTGCCGGCTGTCTGCCGCGCGAAGCGAAGCGGGCAAGCGGACGCCCGTTCATTAAAGCGGAGGGAAACAATGGAGAACCAAACAAAAAGCACCTTCGGAACCACGTTGAAGTGGAACTGAAGGTGCTTTATTACATGAAACGGATTCGCACGGCGGGGCGCAGCCCCGCCGTTTGTCCTAATGCTCGGTCCAGCTGTCCAGATAGGCCTTTTGTTCGTCGGTCAACGTATCGATGCCGATGCCGAGCGATTCCAGCTTCAGGCGTGCGACCTGCTCGTCGAGCTCGTAGGGAACGTTGACCACTTTGCTGCCGATTTCCTTGTAGCGTTCGTTCACGTATTGGAGCGACATCGCCTGCAGCGCGAACGTCATATCCATAATTTCGGCCGGATGTCCGTCTCCCGCCGCCAGGTTGACGAGGCGGCCTTCCGCCAACACATAGATGCTGCGCCCGTCCTTGAGCCGGTACTCTTCGATATTGCGGCGAACGGTGCGCACTTCGGACGAAAGCGCGGCCAGCTCCGGCTTGTTCACTTCGACGTCGAAATGGCCGGCGTTCGACAAGATCGCGCCGTCCTTCATCACCTTGTAGTGCTCGCCGCGAATGACATCGCGGTTACCGGTTACGGTCACGAAATAATCGCCGATTTTGGCCGCTTCCATCATCGGCATTACGCGGAAGCCGTCCATGTACGCCTCAACCGCCTTGATCGCGTCGACCTCGGTGACGATGACGTTGGCGCCAAGCCCTTTGGCCCGCATCGCCACGCCTTTGCCGCACCAGCCGTATCCGACGACGACGACCGTCTTCCCTGCGACGACCAGATTGGTCGTCCGGTTAATGCCGTCCCATACCGATTGCCCGGTGCCGTAGCGGTTGTCGAACAAATATTTGCAGAACGCGTCGTTGACCGCCACCATCGGAAACTGCAGGGAGCCTTCTTTCTCCATCGCCTTTAGCCGGAGAATGCCGGTCGTCGTCTCTTCGGCGCCGCCGCGGATATTCGGAAGCAGATCCCGCCGCTCCGAATGCAGAATCGTTACCAGATCGCCGCCGTCGTCGATGATCAAATCCGGCTTCGTCTCCAATGTTTTGATCAGCAGCTCTTTATATTCCTGCGGATCGGGATTGTACTTGGCGAACACCGTAATGCCGTCTTCCACCAGAGCCGCGCATACGTCGTCCTGGGTAGACAGCGGATTGCTGCCCGTTATCGCCACTTCGGCGCCGCCCGCCTTCACCACTTTGGCCAAATAAGCGGTCTTCGCTTCCAGATGGAGCGAGATCGCCACTTTCAGTCCTTTAAACGGCTGCTCCTTTTCGAATTTTTCCCGAATCCGGTTCAGTACGGGCATATGCGCCTGCACCCATTCGATTTTCAAGCGACCTTCCGGCGCAAGTCCGATATCGCGAATGACGCTTTCGCTTTTCGCTGCTGCGCTCATCTTGTCACAACCTTTCCTCGCAAATTAGCAATGCGGCCTATAAGTATACGATACGATGGCTGGCGCACGGCTCAAACGGCAGCCGCAGCAGCGCGTCCAGCCAATCTCTTCCGTAACGGTTCCAGTAGGCGGTCATATTGATGACCCGCTCCTGCGGTTTCCCGAGCGGCACAATCGCCCTCGCCATCCGGTCCAGCCGGCGGACGACCGTTTCGAACCGCCTGTTGCGGGCATCGATCGTCCGCGCTTCCATATAATCGATCTGCTCCATAATTTTGCGCCGGTTCGTCTCGCCAAGCTGCGTCAGCCCCGGATCGACGGCGGACGCAAGCTGCAGCACGGGACCGTATATTTCCGCAAACCGCCGCCGCGCTTCGGCGAACCGCCCCTCAATGTTAAGCTCGTCATGGCGGGCGAGCCATTCCGCTTTTTTCGCCTCGAAGCGGTTCACAATCTCGTCGAAGGTGAACCCGTACTTGCCGATATGCTTCGCAATCGCGCCCTCCACGAGCGTATACGACTGCCGGGGCACGATAATCGGCATCGCCATATCAAGCAGCGCGAACGCTTCGCCGGTCAGCGCCCAGTACGCAATCTCGGCCTGTCCGAGCACGGCGGCGAGAACCGGAAGGACATAATCCTGCATGAGCGGACGCGTCAGCACGTTGTTGCTGAACAGCTCCGGCCGCTCATCCGCCATGCGCAGCAGCTCGTCGAACCCGGCTACCGGAAGGCCCCGCCGGTCTTCGAAGCGGCCGTTGCGCCGGAACAGCAGCGTACGCTCGCCGGCGGACGCTTCGTGTCCGCCGCGTTCCGGTTCATCGGTTCTGAACAGAAACAAGTTCGCGCTGTCCCGCACGACGTCCGCCTGAATGCCGTATCCCGCAAGCTTCACCCGTTCGACCGCCGACGCGTAGGCCGCGGCGAGGCTGTCGCCCTGCTCGATGAGGCGCCGGAACATCGGCGCTTCCAGTCGGCGCAGCGCAGGATCGTCGGCATCGAGCAGGACGAGACCTTCGCGGCCGAACAGCCAGGTCAGCACGTCGGCGAACAGCTCGGACAGCGTAGCGGACCGGCGGGAGGCATATCCAAGCCGCTCCAGCAATTCGAGCTTGAACTCGGAATCGGGCAGCGTATCCGACAATTCCGCCAGCGCCCGGTCCCACGCGCCGGCGTCGACGATCGTCCGGCTCACAGACGTGCGCGCCCCGGCGGGCCGGGGAATGGCGATCTTCCGCGGCTCCAGATCGCCGCCCGGCACATAAGCGTGATTCGCCTCGTCCCAATCGTGATCCTCGCCGGCGATCCAGAACACCGGCACGACCGGACGGCCGAGGCGGCCGGCAGCCGCACGGGCGGCTTGGATGACCGTCACCGCCTTGTGGATGACAAGCAGCTGTCCGGTCCACAATCCGGCCTGCTGCCCGCCGACGATGGCCGGAGCGCCTTCGGCCAGCGCGTCGATATTGTTCGCCACCGCTTCCGGCGCATCGAAACGGGCATTATAGGCGCGCAGCACCTCCGCGACTTTCCGGATGTCGGCCCGCTTATCGGCATGCGAGCGCAGCCGCTCCAACCTTTGCGTCCATCCTTCCGCATCCAGCGGATGGGCGCCGAACAACTCCAGCACGGCGGGATCTGTCCGTAGCCGATAGGCTTCGGCCAGCGGCTGTCCTCCCGGCCAATTGTAGGTTTCCCATTTTATGGTCAACAGCCAGAACCTCCTGCTCTGTATCCTGTATAGTCAATGAAACCCATTGGCGCTAAAACCTGCTTTAAATTGTACACAATGCGGTGTTGACCGTCAAAACGAATCGACGACCCTTTGGACGCGAAAGAGCCGCCGAATTTGACGTTCATTGCATTATTCATTAGTATACGGTTGCGATCAAGGTTTGGCCGAGGCCGATGCACATCAGCACGACATAAAGCAGACTCATGGCGAAAAAACCGAGCCGCCAGACAACTTTCACGATATGCTTTACGTTGACGGCGCCCCGTTTCCGGAACTGCAAATTGCCGAGCAGTCCGCCGCCAAGCAGCATGACGAGCATGATGCCGTACAGACCGAACCCGCTGTTGAAAATTTTGTCAAACAGAACCGCAACGCAGCCGATAAGCAGCCCCGTCGTAATATCCATGGCCATACGGAACGCTTTTTTGCGGTCTTTCACAAACGCGCCGTAGATATAATAAACGAGAGCGAACGGGATGACCGGCGCCACCGCCAGAACCGCGTACAAATAATTGACGTTCTTCACTATCCAGTCCAAGTTCGCCCGTCCCTCCCGTCTATTGTTCCAACGCTTTCACCAGCGTTACCATCGCGTCGTTGAGCGGAGACGGCAGCCCGGCTTTCCTGGCCAGCGCCGATACGCCTCCGTTGATCCAGTCGATTTCCGTGCGCCTTCCGGCCCGGATGTCGGCCAGCATGGACGACACGTTTGCCGACGTACTTGCGCATACGTCCAGAAGACGCTTCCAAGTGTCTTCCGACGGCGCCATTCCCGCCGCGCGCAGAACCTCCTCCGTTTCCTTGTGAAGCGCGAGCATGAGACGGAGTCTGGCGGGATCTTCCGGCAAAGCGCCGTTGCGCACCCCGTAAATCGCAGTCAGCGGATTGATCACCGCATTCAGCAACAATTTCGCATAGATCCGGTTATGGATGTCATTCGACAGATAGGCATCAATTCCTGCCTTTTTCAAGGCGAAAAGCAACAAATTTTGCGAATGGCGCCCATTTTCGCCATCCGCTTGCGCATGGCGGCCATCTGCGCCGCCCGAGGCGCCCCCTGGCCGGGCATTCCGCGCCGCCGGCCCGAACCACAGCTCGCCCTCTCCGGTATGGCGGACGACCGCCGGTGCGAGCTTGCGGGCGCCTTCCGTCGTGACGGCGGCGTATACGTCGGCATCCGGCATCGCCGCGGCGATCCGCTCAAGATGGCCGATGCCGTTCTGCAGGCATAAAACCGCCGCGCCGGGTTGCGCCAACCGTCCCGCAAGCCCGAGCAGCTCCGGCGTCAGCTGCGGCTGCTTGACGGCGAGCAGCACCGTCCGGCTTGCGCATTGATCCGGTCCGGTCGCCGCCGCTTCCGACAAGGGGGCCGCACGGACGGCGGCCTGTCTCGCCGCATCCCCCGCCTCCAGCCGGATGCCGCAGCCGTTCAATTCCGCCGCCTGCTCTTCCGTTCGCGTCCATACCGTTGCCGGGTAACCGGCGAGCGCCAGTCTCGCCGCGTACAGCAGACCGATCGAGCCGCCTCCCACGATATGAAATTCCATGCGCTTTCCTCCTTGGCCCTCTGCTTCGCTTGCCCCAAAGCGGCTATGCTGCTATTGTAGCAGAACGGCAGGCAGGCTGCGAGCGGGCGCCAAGCAGGCTGCAAACGGCAGGCGGACTGCATGCGTCAAGCGAACTGCAAGCGCCAAGCGGACTGCAAGCGCCAGGCGAACTGCATGCGTCAAGCAAAACGCAAAACGCGCGCCGTTGCCGGCGCGCGCTGGCTGTGCCTGGCCCGTTCCCGTCCGGGCGACATGATCGCACGTTACTCGATTCGCTCCAAATTACCGTTCGCGTCCATCTTGAAGCGGGCCTTCGCATCTTCTTCATCCGTCAGCACAGCCAGCCGCCGCGCCCGGTCCATAATCTGAATGAGCGTTTTGTAATCGTCATTGACGGTACGGTAATCGGTCTGGGCGTTATTTATCTCGTTGGTCAACCGCTCGTTCTCTTCGCGAAGCTCGCTTACCAGTTCCTCTTTTTCTTTCAACTCTTTCTCCAGCATCCGGATTTGGCGGGTAAGTTCCGCATACGTCGATTTCCATTGCCGCAAGAAACGGATAACCGCATCGATTGACAAGCCCTCTTCAGAGAAGGCGTCCCCTTTGCCCCCCTTCTCCTCCCCTTCCATCAGGGACAGGGCAGATACTTGAGACACCGGCGAATAGGACTGTTTTTTCATATAGTTGCGTTTTTGCCGCTGCTGCTTGGCCAGCTGAATCGCTTCCTCGTACCGTTTGCGTACGCAGCTGTTCCACCGGAATCCGCAAGCGGCGGAGGTTCGCCCGATCCGTTCCCCCACCTCCTCGAATGCCGCGAGTTGTGTGCTTCCCTCGCGAATATGCCGCAGCGTCACCTCGGCGAGAATCAAATCGTCGTCCGGGCTCCACGCATCCTGTCTCACTGCTGTCATACTACAATAACCTCCTCACGTAAAAGGCGCTTACTTTATCTCTATGCCCTTGGTAGAGTTCATAGAATCTATCGGATACTAAAATGTATATCCAAATTTCACAGGGCTCATACATGTTTTCGCTCCAAACGGCGCAAACTGGAGAGGACGGAGGCAAGCTGCGGATATCTGCGGCAGCGGCAAGTCCGGCGTCGACGAAATTCGTCATAGCAAAAGGTTTACAGGCTTTGCCCCGAACGGTTATAATGTCAATAGTGTTTGGGTGGATGATTGACGAGAGGGGGATGAATACATGGCGCGCATGTTTCGGGTACTCGGCTTCTGGACGCTGGTTATCGGTCTTATGGCATTTGCAGGACATATGATCGAGATGGCCATCCTGTTCTTTGTCCAAACGGCCGTGTTCGTCCTGTTGGGATATTTGAATTTTTCCGAACGTACTTACCTGACGATTTTTTGGGCTTATATGGTCCTGTCGTTTCTGGGCTTTACGTACTGGACCGTTTTCGAGATGGGGCTTCCCTTCTAGGAGCGGGGGCGAAAACCGTTACGACGTATACTTAGACCCAAGCGCAATCGGCTTCTGCGCCTTGGACGGGAGAAACATAAGGAAACCGAAACAGCCGGGACGCCCCGGCTGTTTTGTTGTCGAACCGCTTTAGCGGCGAAGAACGAGCACCTTGAACGCTTCGCTCATCGCATCGCTCAGCAGCAGCTGGCGAATGGCCCGATTCCGCCTGGCCGTCACGCCGAACGGATCGGTTCCGTCATGGTCGCGCAGCGCTTCCAGAATGCCGTTCTCCACAAGGAACCGCTGCTGCGTGCCGTAGAACGACTCCGACCACCCCGCCCTGGCCGCCATGCGGCGCAATGCGGTGAAATTCAGATGCGCGGTAATATCCTGCTCGCCGGGGTTCAGGAACGGATCGTCATGCACGACATGGCGGGAATAGCAAAGCAGCGTTCCTTTCATGCGATGAGCGGCGGCATATTCCTCCGCCTCGTGCCCGTAATCGGCAATGAGCAGAACGCCTTCGGGAACGAGACGGGCGATCCGCTCCAGCCATTCGCCCGCCGGCAGATGGACTTCCGTCTCCTGTCCTTCGCGAAGGACGGTACCGTCCGCATCGAGCGAAGCGGCGATGCGCTCGTCGGACAGCGGCATCCGTACATAACAGAACGGCGAGCGGCCGTCGCTTTCGCCCTCGGCATCGACGGCGACGCCGAGCTCATACAGCCGGCCGTTTCGCCTGATGACGCGATGCACGGGCAGCGCGTCGAGCAGCTCGTTGGCGATGATGACGGCCGGAAGAAGCGAGCCGCGGCTTTCCGCCTCGCCGGATGTCAGAAACGCCGCGGCACAGCCTGTGCCGAAGCCGCTCGCGGCGGAAGCGACGTTGTTGCGGGCTGCGGCGAGATGCGCCGGATGGTCCTCGACGATAACCGGACGCAGCCATTCCGCCCATCCCGGTTCGCGTCTGCTCCATTCCGCCATCATTTGCGCCGTCAGCCGGGCGGTGCCGGCTCCCCATTCGACAACTTCGGCCGTTCCGAATGGCCGTGCCGCCTCCAGTACGAACGAGGCCAGAACATCGGCCATGGCGGTTCCGATGCCCGGGCTGGTATAGAAGTCGCCGTCCTTGCCGATCCGGACGCGACCGGAACGATAGTAACCGTATGTATCGTCGTACAGACATAATTGCATATAGCGGGCGAACGTAATGCAGCGAAACGGTCCCGAAGGTCCGCGGCGGGTATCCTTCCAGCCGGCCTCGCCGCTTTCGGCGATGATACGGGCGATTTTTTCGGTCAAAGCATTCGGTCCGGTTCGTTCCATCTCGCGCTCCTTCATTGCGGTCGTTGATCGTTTTCGTTGTCGTAATCGGCCGTTACGAAGCATACAATGTAGCCGAACGGGTTGGACAAGAGGGGGAATACCGATGAACAAGAGAGCGCTGCGGGCAGCCTCCATTTTATCGATCGTGCTGACGCTGCTTTCGGCCAGGCTTTCGGTCGGCGCCGTTTCCCCCGACGAAGAAACGCGCCGCCTGCTGGAGAAAAGTCTCAGCATCGTCGAAATCGACAAAGAAATCGGGCGAATCCGCGAACAGCACGAAGCGCTGGCCGATACGGCGGAGCGGACCGCGGAGCGGCTTGCGGAACGCGAAGCCGCCGTCGAGCGGAAACGCGAGGAGGCCGGCCGCGTGCTCCGTTCCTATTATATGGGCGAAAAAGATATGCTGCTTGCCGCGCTGCTCCATTTCGACAGCTTGGCGGATCTTCTGGCCATGCTCGACTATGTGCAGTTGCTGTTCGCCCGAGACCAGCATACCTTGAATGACTATATGGCGCAATACCGGGAGTTGAAACAGAACTACGAGGAACAAAACCGCGAGCTGGAACTGCTCAAAGCGACCGAGGACGAACTGTTGAAACAGCGCAACCGCCTTGCGGCGCTGCAAGCCGAGCTCGACAGCGAGCTGGACGGCCGTACGGACGCCGAACGTCTGCGAATCTGGATGGACGAAATGAACCGGTACTGGGAAACGGCCGGACTTCGCGAAGTGCGCCAATATTTCCGCGCTTTGGCCGATGCGATGCAGCAGCTGCCGGACTGGGTGCAATCGAACGACGATTATTTGACGATCCAGGGACTGCAGTATACGCTCGTAATTCCGGAAGACGGGCTGAACGCATTTTTGCGTGAACAGAACGATCTGTTTATGAACTTTTCCTTCGGTTTTCAGGACGGACGGATTACCGCAGGCGGCAGCCGGGAAGGGATGGACGTGCAAATCGCGGGCCACTACACCGTCGAGGACGAACCGAAGAACGGACTGGTGTTCCATGTCGACGAGCTGCGCTTCAACGGTCTTTACTTGCCGGACACGACGCGGCGAGCGCTCGAAAAGGAATTCGACCTCGGCTTCTATCCTCACAAAATCATGTCATTCCTGAAAGCGACATCCGTCAGCATAAGCGACGGCGAGCTTAAGGTTACCCTTAATGTCGGTCTGTAACGGCCATTCGGCGCTCCCACTCTTCCAGGAAGCGCCTTCCTTCTTCCGCTCCCGCACGAACGGCAGCCGCCCACGTCTCGGACCACGCCGTCATCCGGCTTGTCCATTCCGGATCGGCGGGGTACGCCTCCGGGCGGTCGAACGCGGCAAGCCATGCCGCCCCGTCCGCCACAGACGAATACGCGGACAATGTACCGCTGTACAGCGACTTGCGAGCAGGCAGCTTGCCGAACTCCCGGTAATCTTCCCATTGCCTGTTCGCTGACGTAAACTCCGCAATCCATCGGCTCGCCTCATCAGGCGCCTCCGTCGCGGCCGAGATGACGAAGCTTCTGCCCCCGGTCCAGACGGCATGACGGTCGATTTCACTTCGCACGACCAGTTTGCGGTCGGCCGCACCGAGACCGGCATATTCCGATTGCGGCAGAAGCGCCGACAGCAGCCGGCCGGAACGGAACAGCTGCTTCACCTTTTCCGCGCCGCCGTCCGCGCCGATCATGAGCGGCGCCGCGGCCGTTCCAAGCAACCGGAGCATGCCGGCTTCCTTATCTGTCGGCACGTGGCGCCGGACTGCCGATCCGCCGCTTGCCTCCAGCGAATCGAGCCATACCGCCAGTCCGAGGCCGTCCTCGGCGGCAAGGCGGACAAGCCTGACGTCAGGCTCCCGGTCCGCCGCGGCGGCGGCGAGCCGCAACGCCTCCTCGATCGAGCCCGGCGGCTTTTCGCTGCCCGCGGAGCGAAGCAGCTCGCCGTTCCAGACGGCGAGCAACGGGTCCGCATCCTTCGGTACGCCCCAGTAATAGCCGTTCCATTGCAGCGGCTCCAGCATGCCCTTCAATTGATCGGACAGCGTCTCTCCCGTATAGGCCGAATCGGCCGGCAGCAAATAGCCGCGAACGGCAAACTCCCGCACCCATGCGTTGTCCAGCAGCATAATGTCGGGACTGTCGCCGATCTGCGCCTCCTGTTTCCAGGTCCGGTATGCGTCGGCGGAGTCGATATTCGTCTCGAAAATAGACAATTCGGGGTAGCGCGCTTCCATTTCCCGATTAAACGCTTTCAACCTCGCGAATTCCTGCTCGCTCATCGCTACGGCGATATGCAGCCGGCGCCGCTCGGCCGGCGGGGCAGCGCCGTCCGCCGGCTGTTCGCGGTTCGTTCGCAGCAGCGGCCCCGACACCGGCGAGCCCGGCCCGGATACGAGCGGCATAACGATAAGCAGCAGCAAAAAACCCGATCCTGCCAGCAGCATCATATAGGTTTTACGGGACACTGCGCCCATTCCTCTCCTACTATTTTCCTATATCGCTATCATAGCAGTAAAGTCCCGTTTTGTCTTCCGCAAAAGCAAAAGAGCTGCTCCGAAAAGAGCGTCCATCGACGCGGAGACGGCCCGGGAGCGGCAAGCGGTCCGCACGGAACCGTTACAGCAAATCAGCGGCAAGCTGGGCCAGCTTGGAGCGTTCTCCTTTCTCAAGCGTGATGTGGCCGCTCGTTCCTTCGCTCTTGAACCGTTCCACCAGATGCGTCAGCCCGTTGCTGACCGAATCGAGATACGGATGATCGATTTGCTCGGGATCGCCCATCATCACGACTTTGCTGCCTTCACCCGCTCGCGATACGATCGTCTTCACCTCATGGCGGGTCAAATTTTGCGCTTCGTCGATAATAATGAACTGGCCGGGAATCGATCTGCCTCTTATATAAGTGAGCGCCTCGACCTGAATGCTGCCGAGTCCCATCAAAATTTTGTCGATTTCCCCGGCTTTTTTGACGTCGAACAAATATTCCAGATTGTCGTAGATCGGCTGCATCCACGGCCGCAGCTTCTCTTCCTTCTCGCCCGGCAAATACCCGATATCTTTGCCCATCGGCACGACGGGTCTGGCGATGAGCAGCTTTTTGTATTTGTGCTCGTCCTCGACTTTCATCAGCCCGGCCGCAAGCGCAAGCAGCGTTTTGCCTGTGCCCGCTTTTCCGGTAAGGGTGACGAGCGGAATATCGTCGTTCAGCAGCAGTTCCAGCGCCATCCGTTGCTGCGCGTTGCGGGCGGTAATGCCCCAGACCGGATCGTTGCTCAAATAGAGCGGCTCCAGCCGCGTTCCGTCCGGGCTTACTTTCAGCAAAGCCGATTTCGAAGAGCCCATCTCATCCCGCAAAATGACGAATTCGTTCGGATAAAACGGTGCCGCGGCCGGCAAGCTTTTGACCGGGAGAAAACGGTAAGAATAAAATTCGTCGATGATCGCCGGGTGCACGTGCAGCGTCGTATAGCCGGTGTACCGGTCCGACGGCTCCGTCGGGCGGTCCGATAAATAGTCCTGCGCCATAAGGCCAAGCACATCCGCCTTGATGCGGACGAGCACATCTTTGCTCACGAGAATGACGGGCGACGGCTTCTCCGTTTTCGCCTCCTCCAGATGATAATTCAGCGCAACCGCCAATATGCGGTTGTCGTTCGTCATTTCCCCGAACATCTCCTGAACGCGGAAAAAGCTGCGGTGGTTCAGCTCCACCTTCAGCACGCCGCCGTTCGGCAGCCGGATGCCGTCGGGCAGCCGGCCATGCTCGCGCATCGTATCAAGCAGCCGGGATACCGATCGCGCGTTGCGTCCCAGCTCGTCGGCCATCCTTTTCTTGGAATCGATTTCTTCCAGCACGATTGCGGGAATGATGATCTCGTTGTCTTCGAAAGCGAAAATCGCTTGCGGATCGTGAAGGAGCACATTGGTGTCCAGAACGAATATTTTTTTCATTTTTCGTCCCTCCTGGCGTTGATCGGTTGATGGCCATACATAGCCGCATCCGGAAGCGGACAAACTACGGAAGAATCAAGCAACGAGATTTTAGGAAAGGCAAGGTGGCGAACATGTACTGCAAATGGTTGGCAGCGGCGTTGTTACTATGTGTAGCGGCGACAGGATGCGGCACCGTCGCGCGCAATGAAACATCACCCTCTCCGCAAAGTCATGCAGGCGTGCGCACGCAGCAGGTTGCTCCCCGCGAAGCGGAAGTCATAACCCCCGGGCAGCTGACGGCACATCTCGAAAGGCTGGCACAAGGCGTTCGGGGCGTGAAAGGAGCCCATTGCGTCGTATTGGGCAACACGGCCGTCGTAGGCATCGACGTCGACAGCAAGGTAGACCGTTCGCACGTCGGCACGATCAAATATTCCGTTGCGGAAGCGTTCCGCAAAGATCCGTACGGCATCAATGCAATCGTCACGGCGGATATGGATCTGAACGAGCGGCTCAGGGAACTGAGCGAGGATATCCGGGCAGGCCGTCCGATCGCCGGTTTTGCCGAGGAACTGGCCGATATCGTCGGACGCATCGTGCCGCAAATTCCCCGTCATATAACACCGAGCGACACCGAACCGGACCCTTCAAAAATGCCGAAAGCCTAGTGAAATCATCACTAGGCTTTTCTTATCGCTTCAAATACTTGTCCGTCCAGCTTGTCGGCGGCGCGCTTGTCATAGGTTTTCTCAAATTCCGGAACCGCGGCCAAACGGGAACCGTGGAACATCGCATTGCGAACCGTGTCGATTTCCGCCTCGTAGCATACGAGACGAAACGGCACGCCGTCCAGATCGTCCGACAAGACGCGAACTTTGCCGTATACGGCCTGCGCGGTGCACGGACCGAATACAGTGAGGCAAATATCCGGTCTGGACGCCATATTGCGAACGAGCCGGGAACGGCCGTCAACGGCAAAACGGATCCGCTTCGCGTCGGGAGCGAACACCCACGAAATGACGCTGGACGTCGGATATCCGCTGTCCGCATCGACGGTATGCAACAGCACGAACGGCTGGGACTGAAGCTGCAAAACCATTTCGTCCGATAGCGCGGTAACCGGTTCGGTCATCCGGGACGACCTCCTTCGCAGACGATAAAGTTCATAAGCAGGTTCGTAATGCCATTGTACCACAGCGGTCACGGACGTACCACCGGTCATTCCGCCATACGGGCGGCAAGAGCGGCTCTGGCCTCCTCCAGTCTGGCTGCGTTCAAATAGACGTAAGGACTTTTCCAATCGCCTTGAAGCGGAATATATTCGATATTATCTTTATCTATGCCAAAATAAGTCGTGAACAGCTGCGTAATTTCGCTGGAAGGCATGTCCGTTTTCATGTTGTCGCCCACGGCGCTTATAACGGAGCCGAGCTTCGCCGCTCCCCCGAACGATTTCAGCTTGTCCGCGATCGCCGCAAGCACTTCGCCCTGCCGCTTGTTTCGCGAGAAATCGTCGGACATGTTTTTGCCGTCGTTCGATTTGCGGTACCGGATGAAATCGAGCGCCTGCTGTCCGTTCAGCTTTTGCAGGCCTTTGCTTAAATTGATGTTCGTTCCGTCCGCGCGATCGACATAGCGCATATCCATATCGACGTCGACCGTTACGCCGCCAAGCGCATCGACGACGTCAATAAAGCCTTTGAAATTGATAGTCGCTGCATAGTCGATCGGAATGCCGAACATCTTCCCGAACATTTTGCGCAGCTCTTCCTTGGCCGCCAACTCCGCCTGTTCTCCGCTCAATCCGTCTTTTTTCACGCTGCGCAGAAATCCGGCATAGAATTGGTTCGCCTTCTGCTGCTTATATCCGTCGAGTTGAATGAGACTGTCGCGCGGAACCGATACGACCGTCGCCGATTTCGTCGCCGGATTGAGCGCGGCAACCATAATCACATCCGTATTCAACGTGCCGGTTTTGGCACGGGAATCGACTCCCAAAAGGAGGAACGCTTTCGGCTTGTCTTTCACCGATTCGCCCGGAGGCACCTCGCGGTCGACGCCGACGGTTCGAATGGCGTAATAGGTTTCCCATACCAAATAGCCGACATATCCCCCGACTGCCAGCAGCAAAACAAGAACGGCAGCTATTACTTTTTTGAGAGGCGATCCGGACTTCGGCTTCTTATCCCGTCCCCGTTTCGTCCGTGCGCTTCGTCCGTGCGCCTCGGATCTGGGGCCGAGTCCGGCGCCGAATTGCGTCTCCATCGCAACATCCCCTGTCAGTTGTATTTTGGATTGGCGTTAATGTCGTGCAGCAGCTGCTCGGCCGACTCGCGATCCATCCGCTTCATGATCGTCTCGCCGTCCTTCTCGAGCCGCACGTCGATGACCGTTTCGTCCTGCCGCACGATCGCCATACCGGTAATGCCGTGATCTTCGGCCAGAATTTGGGCGAAAAAGTCGAGCGTCTTGAAAGCGGCCCCGTCGTCCGGACGGGCATCGCAAACAATCCGCATTTGCAGCCAATTAAACAGCGCGTCTTCGAGCCGCATGCTTTCTCCTCCTTCCGCATCCGCCGACCGGCCGTCGGCACGATTCGGCAAGACCGGTCGTCATATCAGACGAACGTCCCATTCGGAAAGTTTCAATCCGTCTGGAACGTTCGCTAGCAGGACGTTTACGATTTGGTCGATTCCGTTTTCATTTTCTCCGTATCTTCCCCGCGCCTGTTCTTCCATTTGTCGTACAGCTGCCTCATCCGGAGCAGCAGCATCATCGCAACCGCAACCGCCATGCATTGGATGATCGGCAGTTTGTCAATTTGCAGGATGAGCAGCACGAACGAACCGAGCGCCATCATCAAATAGACGATCACTTCTTTCAGCAGCGGAAGGCGCTGAGCGCGGAACACTTTGTTGAAAATGTAGATCGTGCAGCCCAGAATGAGCAAATAAGAGACAAGCGGATGGGCGCTTAACCACTCTTGCATTCGTTGACCCTCCTAAAACTTTGCCTTCGGCAAAGTCGCTTCGCCGGCCTGTGCCAAACTTTGCTTTCGAGTAAAGCCGCTTCGCAAACTCAGGCTTTGCCGATTGCGCCGGCCTGCGCCATTTTGCGCTGCTTCTCGGCGCGTTCCCGCTCGGATTTGTTGAGCAGCTTTTTGCGCAGACGAATCGACTTGGGCGTTATTTCGCAATATTCGTCGTCGTTCAAATACTCGAGCGCCTGCTCGAGCGAGAAGATGACGGGCGTCTTCAGGCGCACCGTTTCCTCCTTCGTCGCCGAGCGGATGTTCGTCAGCTGCTTTTCTTTGCATATATTGACGACGATGTCGTTGTCGCGGTTATGCTCGCCGACGATCATCCCTTCATAAATTTCCGTTCCCGGCTCGACGAACAGGACGCCTCTGTCCTCCACCGACAGCATGCCGTAATATGTCGACGTTCCGCTTTCGCTGGCGACGAGAACGCCCTGATGCCGTCCTCCGACGTCGGCCCCGGCGATCGGCCCGTAGCTGTCGAACGCATGATTCATAATGCCGTAACCGCGCGTAAGCGTCAGAAAATGCGTGCGGTACCCGATCAGCCCTCGTGCCGGAATAATAAATTCGAGCCGCACCTGTCCCGTCCCGTTGTTGATCATATTGACCATCTCGGCTTTCCGCGTGCCGAGGCTTTCCATCACCGGACCCATGCTTTCTTCCGGAATGTCGATAATAAGCCGCTCGTACGGCTCCATCTTCACCCCGTCGATTTCTTTCACGATCACTTCGGGCTTGGATACTTGAAGCTCGTAGCCTTCCCGGCGCATATTCTCGATCAGTATCCCGAGATGGAGCTCTCCCCTTCCCGATACGATAAAGACGTCCGGGCTGTCCGTCTCTTCGACCCGCAGCGCCACATCGGTCTCCAGCTCCTTCATCAGCCGCTCGCGCAGCTTGCGTGACGTCACCCATTTCCCTTCGCGGCCGGCGAACGGGCTGTTGTTCACAAGGAAGCTCATCTGCAGCGTCGGCTCGTCGATTTTCAGAACGGGAAGCGCTTCGGGATGTGCAGGGTCGGCGATCGTCTCGCCGATGTTGATCTCGCGGATTCCGGCGATCGCCACGATGTCCCCGGCGCCCGCCTCCTTCAGCTCTACCCGCTTCAAGCCCTGGAATCCGAACAGCTTCTCGATTCTCGCCTGCTTCATTCCGCCTTCCCGGGTCATGACCGCAACGGACTGGCCTTGCCGGATCATCCCCCGATTGACGCGGCCGATCGCGATGCGTCCCAAATATTCGTTATAATCGAGCAGCGTCACCAAAAACTGAAGGGGCTCGTCTACTTTTTCCTCCGGGGCGGGGATATGGCTAATAATCGTTTCGTACAGAGACTGCATGTCGCTTTCCTGTTTGGCCGGATCGGGGTCAGTACTGGACGTTCCCATCAGGGCGGATGCATAGACGACAGGGAAATCGAGCTGGTCGTCGTTCGCGCCGAGCTCGATGAACAGATCGAGCACCTCGTCGACCACTTCCGCCGGGCGGGCGTTGGGCCGGTCGATCTTGTTGACGACGACGATCGGGGTCAGGTCGGATTCCAATGCTTTGCGCAGCACGAACTTGGTCTGGGGCATGCAGCCTTCGAAAGCGTCGACCACAAGCAGAACGCCGTCGACCATCTTCATGATGCGCTCCACTTCGCCGCCGAAATCGGCGTGTCCGGGCGTATCGACAATGTTGATCAAATAATCTTTATACGTAATTGCCGTATTTTTGGCCAAAATCGTAATCCCGCGTTCCCGTTCCAAATCGTTGGAATCCATCGCTCTTTCCTGGATCGTTTCATTGGCGCGAAACATGCCGGATTGCTGCAGCAGCTTGTCGACCAGCGTCGTTTTGCCGTGATCGACATGGGCGATGATCGCGATATTGCGCAATTTGTTTCGTTCGATCATAAAACTAGTTCTCACTCCGTATCCTCTATTATTTTTTCTCTACCTTTACCAGCGCGAGCGCGCTTTGCGGCCGTACATCATCCAGGCACCGACCGCGATCAGAGCGATCGCAATCAAATAGACTCCCCATTTCCAAAGCAGGATCAACGCGAACGCAGCGGCCGAAACGGCGGCCAACGCTACGGAAGCCGTAAAGGCAAACCGCGGCCGCGAAGACTCGAACAAATAAAATTCATAAAGCCCTACGGCCAAGCCCAAAATGAAAAAAGGCCATACGTATTTCATATTGTCCCAGCCCGAAACCGTGCAGAACAAGAACAGCAGCGCATATACGCACAGCATGCCGCCCGGAATCAAGACGACCGCCGGCAGCAGCCGGCCGAAAAACAGCACATGCAGCAGTATGCCCGGCACCAAAATGAATAACGGCCAAAACACAGAACCGATAAAGCTGAATACTCCCAACTTGCCAAGCAAAATGACGATGCCAGCCAGCAAAATAAAAATACCGGCGGAGTATTTGTTCTTCACCATCAGCTTCCCCCCGCTTGAATGCACTGCTCCCGATTCGGCTTTGACAACGGCTACCGCGTTGGAAGAATGAGGCGTTCGTTCGCAAAGCCGGCAAGAGCCGTTCTGAACTTGATCATTCTTATAGTTTAATGGAACTGCGTGCAAAAAACCAGTGTATAGCTTCCCAAAACGCGAAAAAGCCGCTTCCCTTCGGAGCAAGCGGCTTTCGCGCATTTCATCGTCTCAATTGCTTTCCGTTTAGCGGGATGCAAAACGAATGCGCAGCATCGCGACGACGATCACAAGCGGGATGCTGAGCAGCGGAATCGCTTCGGAGGCGGTCGCCGAACCGTGCAGCAGCAAGCGGTTGAGTCCCTCGTCGCGAACGAGCATTTCTCCGGCGGCATATCCGAGCAGTCCGGCCCCGGCATATACGAGAAACGGCACTTTCTCGAGCAATGTGGTAAGCATATGGCTGCCCCAAATGATTACCGGTATGGTCAGCACGATTCCGAGAACAATAAGAACAGGTTCGCCTTGGGCAATGGCTGCGATGGCCAACACATTGTCCAGACTCATAATCAAATCCGCGGCGACGATCGTTCGCACCGCCGCCCTGAGCGAGCCGGCGCGCCGAATATCGGTGCCGGTCCGTTTGTTGTTTTCGGCATCGGTCAGCAGCTTTACCGCAATCGCGAACAACAGCACCGCTCCGACAGCCTGGAGGAAAGGGACGGCGAGCAAGGCAAGCGCGACGGCGGTCATGGCGCAGCGAAGCGCGATCGCGGCAGCCGTTCCCCACCAGATCGCCTGTTTCCGTTGGTGAGGCGGAAGTCTGGAGCTTGCCATCGCGATCACAATCGCGTTGTCGCCGCTGAGCAAAATATTGATCAGCAAAATTTCGGCAAACAGCAACACTTGGTCCATCTTGTCCTTCTCCCCCTTTGTCCTCACGGTATGTTGAAAAAAATAAAATATGTCACGAAAAATTTTTGAATCCTTAAATCCGTATTTTGCGTAACTAGAAGTTGGTTCGAATTTTATGCGCACAGGAAGGAGGGACAAGCAAAATGGAATGGTTTTCTCTCGAATTTTATACTGCCCTGCTGACTATCGTTCTCATCGACCTCTTCCTGGCCGGAGATAACGCGATCGTCATCGGAATGGCAGCGCGAAACCTGCCAAAAAACCAGCAGAAGAAAGCCGTTATTTACGGTACGGCAGGGGCAATCGGCATTCGGATCATCGCAACCGTGCTGGTCGTTCAGCTGCTGAACATCCCATGGCTCCATCTTGCGGGCGGTCTGCTGCTCATCTGGATCGCTTACAAGCTTGTCTTGCAAGATGACGGCCACGGTGACATCAAAGCCGGAAATACGTTGTGGCAATCGGTTCAAACGATTATTATCGCCGATGCCGCAATGGGGATTGACAACGTCATCGCGGTAGCGGGAGCGGCTCACGGGGACATGGCGCTCGTCATTATCGGATTGCTGATCAGCATACCGGTTATCGTCTGGGGAAGCACGCTGTTTATTAAGCTGATCGACCGGTTTCCGTGGATCATCTACATCGGTTCGGGCATTCTCGCTTATACGGCGGCCAAGATGATCACTCACGAGCCTGTTCTGGAGTCGTTCTTCGAACCCGTTCTGATCGGCTGGTCATTCAAAATCGCCATTATCGCTCTGGTCATTCTGGCCGGAATGGCGACCAACAATATGCGCAGAAACAAAGCCGCTATGCAAAAAGAAAGCAGGGAATCCCATTAAGGGCCCCTGCTTTTTTTTCGGTCAAAACCAGCTTTCCTCGAGATCGCCGACCTTGCCGCCGCTTCCGTACTCCACGACGATCGTCTCCGTCCCGTCGACAGCGGCTGCAATCATGCCGTCCAGCTCCGGCATCGACGACTCGATGCGCTCGACGACATTCAGATTCGGATTCGTGCTCGGCGATTTCGGCTGGAACAGTGTGCAGCAATCTTCATAAGGCAATATCGACGTTTCATACGTTCCGATCCGCTCCGCCATCCGGATAATTTCCAGCTTGTCCATCATGACGAGCGGTCTGAGCAGCGGCAGGCTCGTGGTCCGGCCGATGACATTCATGCTGCCGAGCGTTTGGCTGGCCACCTGGCCGAGACTGTCTCCGGTAACGATAGCCCCGGCTTTTCGGCGGTCGGCGATCCGCTCGGCAATGCGCAGCATAGCCCGCCGCATCAGCGTAATGAGCAAATGCTCCTTGTTGAAACGGACGAGCGCAGTCTGAATATCGGTGAACGGGACGAGATGGAGTTTCAGCGATCCTCCGCCGTAGTACGCCAGCCGCCGCGCCAGTTCGACGACTTTGTCTTTGGCCTGCTCGCTCGTAAAAGGGTAGCTGTGAAAATGGACCGCTTCCAGCTCCAACCCTTTGCGCATCGCCATCCAACCGGCTACCGGGCTGTCGATGCCGCCGGAGAGCAGCAAAATCGCCTTCCCGTTCGTTCCGTACGGAAAACCTCCCGCTCCCGGCACGGCCTCGCAATAGAGATAAGTCCCTTCCGGTTGGATATCGACATGAAGCTCGACATCGGGCCGGTGCACGTCCACTTTCAAATTCGGCGTCGCGCGCAGCACATGTGCGCCCACCAGATGATTCATCTCGTGGGACGTATGCGGAAATTGCTTCCATGCGCGCTTCACCGTTACTTTGAATGTCCGGGGAACATCGGGATAGGAGCGCATAATCGCAAGCGCCGCGTCCCGGATCGATTCCAGCTCCGAATCGGCCCGCTTGGCGGGACTGAAGGAGCTCAATCCGAATACATCCTTGAGCCGGTCCCGGATCGGCTCGTACGCTTCCCCGTTCAATTCGACATAGATGCGGCCGTAAGTCGCCGTCGCTTTCGCGCGCGGAAACGGCTTGAGCGCCTCCACGACCTGTTCGAGCAGCCGCTTCTCAAACCGTCCGCGATTGCGCCCTTTAACCGTAATTTCGCCAAGCCGAAGAATGATTCTGTCGTAGATCATGCCTGGCCGCCTCCCTTCCGCTCCAGCGGCTTCAATGTATCCACCGTCATCCGGATAATAGCCGCCAGCTTGTCGATGTCTTGTTCGGTGTGCTCGTCCCCGAAGCTGATCCGCACGCCGCTGGCTGCCCGGTCATGCGGCAGCCCCATGGCGAGCAATGCCCGGCTTGGCCGGTCGTCCTTCGAGGAGCAGGCCGATTTGGTCGAGACGACCACCCCGTTTTGCTCAAGCATATGGACGATAACTTCCGGCTTCATCCCCGGATAAGAGAAATGGACAATATGAGGGGCCATCTCCCCGGAAGACGCATCGCCGTTCACAACCAGCTCCGGAATCGCCTGCAGCTGCCGGACAAGCCGTTCGCGAAGCCGCGTCATCCGCTCGAGACGCAGCGGCTGCGATTCGATCGCCAGACGAAGCGCCTTGGCGGCCGCAACGATGGCGGGCACGTTCTGGGTTCCCGCTCTTAAGCCGCGTTCATGCTGGCCGCCGGAAAGCAGCGGATCGAGGCGGACGTCTTCCCGCACATACAGCAGCCCGACCCCTTTCGGTCCTTGCAGCTTATGAGCCGATATACTGAACAGATCGATCCCCCACTCTTTCAAGCTGACGGGCAGCTTGCCGACGCTTTGGACGCCGTCGACATGAAACAGCGTTTTCGGTCTGGAACGAAGCCAGCGGCCGATTTCGGCGATCGGTTGAACGGCGCCTACTTCATTATTTACATGCATGACGCTGACGAGTATCGTATCGTCCGTGCACGCTTCCCGGATCCGCTCCGGCGACACATGACCGCCCGGTCCGGCCGGAACATACGTGACGCGGAAGCCTTCCCGCTCCAGCTGGCGAAACGCCTCGTACACCGAAGCATGCTCGATCCCCGTCGTCACCAGATGATTGCCCCTGCTCCGGTATTGCCGGGCGGCTCCTTTGATCGCCAGATTGTTGCTTTCCGTTCCTCCCGACGTGAAAATCCATTCCTCCGCCTTAACGCCGAACAAAGCGGCGGCCTGCTCCCTTGCCCGCTCGATCAGCTTGTTCGCTTCGGCGCCGGGCTTGTGGAGCGAAGATGGGTTGGCGTAATGACGTTCCATCACTTCCGCGAGCGTCCGAATCACTTCTTTATGCGGCGGAGTGGATGCGCAATGGTCGAAATAAAGCATCTCACAAATCCTTCCCGAATCGTATTGAAAAAAAAGCAACGTTGAAGCGGCAGTTCATCTGCGGCTTCAACGTTTATCATGCCCTACAATTATGTCGCATTCATTACCGTTCATTATACCGCATGCGGCCCGGCCATGCCGCTTCCGGCCGAATACCGGGCTTTCGCTTCCGTTACTTTGCCGATATAGCGCCGGGTTTCGCCGGGGAGCAAATGCATTTGGGCAATCAATTGCTCGTTCGTGCGAATACCGAGCCGATCTATCCGGCCGGGGCCCGCATTGTAGGCCGCCAGCGCCACCAGCTCGTCGCCGTCATATTTGCGCAGCAAAAACGACAAGTAGCGGGTGCCGCCGTCAATATTTTGCGCGGGATCAAAAGAATCGGCAACGCCGAGACCGCGGGCCGTATCGTCCATCAATTGCATCAAGCCTTTGGCTCCAGCGGACGACACCGCGTCCGGACGGAAATTCGATTCCGTGGCGATGACTGCGCGGACAAGCGCGGGATCGACTCCGTAACGCGCGGCCGCTCCTTCGATCAAGTGATCGAATGGCGCGGATTCGGCATTCGTCGCCTCCGCCGACATCGCTTCATATCCCGCAGATACGGGCCATACCGCTGCTGCCGCAGGCGCCCAATCGAGAGCGGATGTCCGGTACGACGGGGAATTCGGCTCAGCATACGAGAAGCCGCCGTACGAATCGGACAGCAGTTGCATCAGCAATGTTTCAAACAATGAAGCCGTACCGGTCGCGCCGTAAGAATCGGTCGTCGTATGGCTGCCGTTCAGCAAACTCGTCGAAGGCGACAGTTGCAGCTGAAGCATCGCTTGCGCGACACGGGGGTCCGTATTCAGATACATGCCCGTTCTTCCTTCCTCTATGTAAAAAAATCGATGAATTTCGCCGCTACGAATCATTTTACATGTTTTCGCGCGGATCTGCCAGTCCCAAAAGCGAAAGCCGCTTTGCGGCAGCCCGGCACGAGAAACCGCCGGAACGAGGGCTCCGGCGGCAAACTTTTACGTGAACGCGTAATAAAGAGGGATAAGCACCAAAAATGTGCAAGCGGCAATCAAACCGAGCGTCATCGACCAGATGCCCAGCGCCCGGCTTCCTTGCCGATATGCGACAAATCCGAGCACGGCGGCGGTAAGACCGAGCAGAATCGGCCAAACGAACCAAGAGGCGACCGCAAAAGCGAGGGCGATCCAACCCAGGCTCACGCCGTACGATTGAACGTCGTCGCGTTCTTTTCGGTTCTCGTCCCTATCCTTCGAAGGCGAAGCGGCCAGTTCGGCAGAAAACTCCGCATCGCGTTCGTCTTTTTCGTGAAAGCCGGACTCCCGCTTCCATTCGTACATTTTGCGCTTGCGATGTTTTTCGCCCATTTCCGTCACCTCTTCGGCCTAAAGGTGTGGCAACAGGTTGCGGACGATTCCTCGGCTATTTCCTGATGCAATTCTTTGGCGAATTCACTGTCGTAATTTTCGGAAGCATGTTTGTCCAGATCGATGAGGATCGAGTCGGCATTGCATTTGTTTCCTTCGCCCCAGAAGGTACAGTTGGCGACGGTGCACAGGACGCCTTTCGGCATAGAAAATCACCTCCGTTACACAAGATGCCCTCGACGGAGGTGAACTATGTCTGCCTTATTTTTGCCCCTGCATTCTGCGCTGGGTCATATAGTCATTTTCGTAATACGCGAGATCTTCCCGCAATTCCTCGAAAATTTTGGACAAATAAAGCACGATTTCACGGGCCGGACGGGACGGCACGTAGCGGAAACGGATCGCTTCCTGACCGGTGTACGCATAGCGTCCGTCTTCGGAATAGCTTTCATTTTTCGGATAGAAGTATGCATTCACGCATTGGTGATACACATCATACAACGTCCGCTCCGCGGAATCGCTATCGAATTGGGGACGGCGAAGAACGATGCCGAGCTTCTCGTAAGTGACTTCCGAAAAAACGAGAAGATGTCTCAGATCGGATAATAACCCTTTATAATAAAGCTGCTCTTCTTCTCCCTGGTTTTCGTTTACAAGCTGAGGCAAAGCGTAATGATTCAGGAATGTTTCCAGTGCCGTGATGGCTTCCTTCAGTTTGTCACGAGTCGATTCGCTGAGCGGCTTCACGTTGATCGATGACATTGTCGGTAGATCCCCTTTCTTCGTCAAGAGCGCAACAAAAACTTCAATACTTTTTCATGATTTACATGGTACCACAAATTGCATGGAAGTGGTACTGCCTTCCGTCGTTTATTCCGTATATTTTCAACCTGCGCATCCCATTCTAACCTTACCCGAACCGAGTTTGATGAATCATTGGAGGATATCACGATGCAAAAGAAATGGCTTGTCGGTATGGCCGTGCTGGCGGTCGCCCTGTTCCTGCTGCCGTTCGCGCCGTGGTTTAAAGGGAACGATCAGTCTGAGGAGCGAACCGTACCCGGGAACGAAACGGCCAAATCATACAATCGCACGATGTCGGCGAAGCAAGAAAAAGAACGGAAAATGGCAATTTTGCGCAGCGATATGGAAGCGACGGCCTTGCTGTGTACGACCGAATGCGCGAAAGATTTTCGCAAGCTGCTAGCGCAAGGCGGCGACGGCAAAGGCAAAGAAAAGCATATCCGGCGGCTTATGGCCGATCATCCGCACATGGTTTACATCCGCTGGATGACGGGCGATCGTTCGGTCGCGCGCGGTTCTGTTCCGGAGCCGGTAAAAGATTCGGCCGAAACGCATTTAAATAAAGCCGAAACGAGCGTCAAATCGGGAAAAAAATATGTATCTCCCACAATCAAGGACGGCAGTGTCCGGTACGTCGTCATGGGCATACCCGACGAACGTTACCAGGGGCAGGGAATTGTCGGACTGGTCAAGCAAAATGTCGTCGAAGCGGTAGAGCGGCACCAACGCCGCAACCTCCGTCTCGTTCCGTATCCCGCCAACGGGAAATACCGGGTCAAGACGGTGAAACCGAACTCGACGCAACAAAAAAGCGTGCGATCGGGCGAAGATAACGGCAATGCCAGCCACTATCGGG
This sequence comes from Paenibacillus cisolokensis, assembly GCF_050481165.1. Classification (NCBI taxonomy): domain Bacteria; kingdom Bacillati; phylum Bacillota; class Bacilli; order Caryophanales; family Paenibacillaceae; genus Paenibacillus; species Paenibacillus cisolokensis. The sequence continues at coordinate 33,755 of NZ_JBCNFP010000101.1, read as the reverse complement.
TCGATGAAGTGGTCGTCCGTTTCGAACGCGATCCTTCCCCGCAGCAAATGGAGCTTATAAAGAAGGAAATATCCGCCGTATCGGTGCGCAAGCTGGGCTATACCTATTTGTTCCGGTCCCGTTCGATGGATGCCGAGCGAATGATCGCGTATTTCCGCGATCGCTGGCATCCCCGGTACGTCGAACCGCATTACTTGTACTTGACGAACGAAGCGGTCGGCATGGACCCGGCCATTCCCAGCGACGAAGTTCCGATCGTTCCGAATGACGCGCTGTACTCCCAATATCAGTGGAATTTGCCGACGATCGAAACGGAGAAAGGCTGGAATTTGTCCAAAGGAAGCGACGACGTGATCGTTGCGGTGCTCGATACCGGCGTTCAGCGCGACCATCCCGATCTGCAGGGGAGGCTTGTCGAGGGCATCAATATTTTGGACGAGTCGGCTTACCCCGAGGACGACGTCGGACACGGCACCCATGTCGCCGGCATTATCGCCGCGGCGGTCAACAACGGCGAAGGCGTCGCGGGCATGTCCTGGTACAACAAAATTATGCCTGTCAAAGTGCTGGACGAAAACGGCGCAGGATCGACCTATTCGGTCGCCGAAGGCATTATCTGGGCCACCGACCACGGGGCCAAAGTAATCAATATGAGTCTCGGCAATTATGCGCAGGCGGACTTCCTTCACGACGCCGTGCGGTACGCCTACGACCGCGATGTCGTCATCGTGGCGGCCAGCGGCAACGACAATACCGATCGGCCCGGCTATCCGGCCGCCTATCCGGAAGTTTTCGCTGTCGCGGCCACTGACTACAACGGCAATCGCGCGTCGTTCTCGAACTACGGGGATTATATCGACGTCGCCGCTCCGGGAGCCAGCATCGCCAGCACCTATCCGGGCGGCCAATATGCCGCCTTGTCGGGAACGTCGATGGCAAGTCCCCATGTGTCCGCGCTGGCCGCGCTCATCCGTTCGGCCAACCCCGAACTGAACAATGAAGAAGTGATGGAGATTATGCGCACATCGGCGATCGATATGGGGGATTCGGGCAAAGACATCTACTTCGGCTACGGTCAAATCGACGTCAGACGCGCACTGGAAGCTGCCGGACAATCGACCGTATCGCTCCAGCGCTTCCCGCTTCGTCTGGCCGATCGCCTCCAGCGCATCGTCGACAAATACGCCGGCACGCCAAGCCGGCCCTAAAGCGGTCGCATACCGAGGCCGCCCTTACAGCGGCGGTATGCCGAGACGGGGCCAGCCCTATAACGACGGCATGTCGAGACGGCCCTATAACGACGGCATGTCGAGTCCGGGCCTAAAGCGGCCGCATGCCGAGTCGGGGCCAGGTCGGCCCTACAGCGTTGGCATGTCGAGTCGGTCTTACAGCGGCGGCATGCCGAGACGGACCTTACAGCGCCGTCGCTTGCCAAGTCAGCCCTATAACGACGGCATGTCGAGACGGCCCTGCAACGTTGGCATGTCGAGTCCGGGCCTAAAGCGGCCGCATGCCGAGTCGGGGCCAGGTCGGCCCTACAGCGTTGGCATGTCGAGTCGGTCTTACAGCGCCGTCGCTTGCCAAGTTGTCTCTACAACGTCAACATGTCGAGCTTGACCTAAGCGCTGCCGCATGCCGGCGCTGTTCGGGTCGAAGCCGCCCGGCCGGCGAGCCTGTTTTTGAGCGCAAACAACAAAGCATCCTGTCCTTGTCCATGGAAGACAAGAGCAGGATGCTTTGTTGCCGTTCGTTCGGAAAGTTTGCCATAAGCCGGGTTCTGTACTTCCGGTGGTGCGAACGGGAACGACCCTCCCACCATTGAAGCGACAATCATCTATCTAGGCCGTCCATTGCTGAACGGCTCAAGCGACCAACCCGGACATACCCCGGGCCAGGGTTGCAGCGGCAAAGCCGCCGCGATGTCCTCTTAGGTCTTGCTCCGGATGGGGTTTACCAGGAACATTGTCACCAATGCTCCTCGTGGTCTCTTACACCACGGTTCCACCCTTGCCTGTGCCGGCATGCCGGCCATCGGCGGTCCGTTTCTGTGGCACTATCCTTCAGCTCGCGCTGACTGGACGTTATCCAGCATCCTGCCCTGTGGAGCCCGGACTTTCCTCTCGCGGCCAAAGCCGCCAGCGATTGTCTGTCAAACTTTCCGTGCATTCTCCAGTATACAAGGAACAGCGGCAAAGCTCAACCCTGAATGAATGCCAGCGTTGCCAGTTGCATACGACAAATCCAGCGCGTTTTTGATAATAGTGATCTTTACTGACCATGTCGGCCTGGCCATTTCGGCGCAAGCAGGACCACTAAACGCTATAAAAGACGGCATGTGCTCACTGCGCTTGGAAATGCGGTAAATCGCTTAGACGATAAGCACATATTCGGATCTTGCCGGCCGCCGCTTCGAATATCCCCTTTACAACGAAATCGCGCAGCTATTTACGGGCATGCTTACGGCTAATCGATGGGATCTGCTGCCGTTTGCCCCCGCACCTGCTGCCGTTCTCATTCATTTCAAATCAACCAATCCTGCAAAAGTACAGTTTTTTCCCGCTATTGACAGCCCGAACGGTCAAATTCCTGCGATAATACAGTATTTTGGGCCTCCAAACTGCATGTAAGATGGAAATAGCCAAAAAATCCTGTACTTCTGCAGTAACTTGAGCCCAAGACGTCCGTCAAGGAAAAAAATCCTGCACTTTTGCAGTATTCCTCCGAACTCACCTGTCCAGGTGTAATCTGCAAATCATTTCGAAGGGCAAATCTGCCATTACGCAACTGTAAAGCTCGCGCGCGAGGGCCGGGGCCGCGCTACATTGCGCAAAGCGTCACCCCCCGGCGGCCGCGCTACATTGCGCAAAGCGTCACCCCCCGGCGGCCGCGCTACATTGCGCAAAGCGTCGCGCCCCCCGGCGGCCGCGCTACATTGCGCACCTGCAGGGCTCTATTCCGCGCGCGGGCCCCCATAGCCGGAAGCGACTTCGCGCTCCGGCTAAGCTCACACGAAGCGGAACGGCTCCGTATCGACGGCCGAGGCGACGACCTCGGTCGAACTTTTGCGTTCCGCCAGCCCGCGGGCGAGCCAATCGGCCACTTTCGCCTTCATAATTTTCTCGGCGTAATGGCCCGGATCGATCAAGGCGATGCCGGCGGCAAGCGCGTCGTGCGCGGTATGGTAGTCGATGTCTCCGGTAACGAGCACATCGGCGCCGTAGAACTGCGCTTGACGGAAATATTTGGCGCCCGATCCGCCCAGCACCGCCGCCTTGCTGACGCTGCGCTGCAAATCGCCGACAACCCGGACGAACGGCACATCGAACGCCTTCTTGACTTTGTCGGCCAGCTCGCCGAGCGTAGTCGGGGCGGACAGCTTCCCGACGCGGCCCAGACCGAACGAGCGCCCTTTCAATTCCAGCGGGTACAGGTCGTACGCGACCTCTTCGTACGGATGCGCCTTCAGCATCGCCTGGATGACGGCACGGTGAACGCTGTATGGAACGATCGTCTCGATCCGCACTTCCTCGACTTGTTCCAGCTTCCCGGTCGAGCCGATGAACGGATCGGCCCCTTCGAGCGGACGGAACGTGCCGGTTCCTTCAAGATTGAAGCTGCAGTGCGAATAATTGCCGATGCCGCCCGCTCCGGCCTGCCATACCGCTTCCAATACGCGGTCGCGGTAGTCCTTCGGCACAAAAACGACAAGCTTGTACAACTTGTCCGTATGCACCTCGTCCAACGGCAGTCGCCCTTCCGTGTCGATGCCGATCAAATCGGCCATCCAGTCGTTCATGCCGTCTTCGGCGACATCCAGGTTCGTATGAGAGATGTATACGGCAATATCGTTCTTGATCAGTTTCTCGTACAGCCGTCCGGCCGGGGTCGATGTGTCCAGCTTGGCGATCGGCCTGTAAATGATGGCGTGATGGGCAACAATGAGGTTCGCGCCCACGGAAATCGCTTCATCCACGACTTCCTCGGTCACGTCGAGCGCGACGAGCACTTTGCGTATTTCTTTCTGCAGCGTGCCGAGCTGAAGGCCGATTTTGTCCCCTTCCACGGCGTAATGCTTGGGAGCGAGCCGTTCCATCAGCTGCACGACCGTTTGTCCATGGGCAAGCATGCCAGCACCTCCTTGATTTCATCCATATCCCGGCGCAACCCCGCTTCCTTCTCCTTCGCTTCCGGCGTTTCCGAAAGCGACAGCTGCCGGCAAATATACTCCATCTTCTCCAGCTCATGCGCCCATTTGGCGCCAAGCAGCGGCTCCCCGCGCCGCAGCAGCAGCGGCCCCATGCGAAGCAGCAGGCGTCTCCCTCTCTCCTGTCCGATCCCGGACGGCAAGAAGGACGTATCGTACAGCTTCCCGTTCAGCGCATCGGCGTCGGACGACCGGACGGCCCGCAGCACTTCGTACCATCTTCCGTCCTCCTCGACGATCTCCTCGGCCGTCAGCAGCCAGCCTTCGTCAAGCAGCCAACTGCGCACCAGCTCTTCGCCGACGTTCGGCTGGAGCACCAGCTCGCGGACGCCGTCGAGCTTGCCGGCTGCGGCACCGCGCGACAGAATGGCGGCCATCAGGCTGCCGCCCATGCCGGCAATAGTCACCGTATCGGCTTCCCCCGCCTGCAGCACATCCAGTCCGTCCCCTTGGCGCACATCGATCTTCGCTTCCAGACCGGCTTCCTTCACCTGCTTTTTCGCCGCCGCAAGCGGCCCGGCGTTCAGTTCCCCGGCTATAGCCGAAGGCGAACGTCCCGTCTGCACCAGATAAGTCGGCAGAAGCGCGTGATCGGAGCCGATATCCGCAACCCGGGCGCCGGGCGCGACAAGATCGGCGATCGTCTGCAGCCGTTTCGATAGCTTCAACATTAAGCAACCCACGCAATCCATTTTTTTCGCATCCCGTACAACAACGCTCCTCCTGCCGCAATTTTTACGAGCAATTGCAGCTCAAGCCATTCCATATCGCGCAAATAAACGGCCGCATACAGCTCCGGCATAAACCAGAGCAGCGCGCATACGGCGAACAGAACGGAGGAAGCGCGCTTCGACCAGCGCTGCACGAACCAGCTTGACCAGCCGAAAGCGCAGGACAGCGGCAGCCAGAAGAGCTGCACTTCATACCAGGCCGGCAAGTCCGTATAACGGGACAGTACCCATCCGTATGCCAAAACAGCCGCAACCCATCCGCACAAATGGAGCAGCGGAATATCGGCCCCGAGACCGTAGACGATCCATAAAGCCGCACAGCCGGCTATGAAGGCCGCTTTCCAGCCCCATTCCGAAAGTCCGTGCATCTCCAACAGCAGCAAGCCGGCTCCGAGCAGCAGCAGCATAGCGGTGCCGATAACCGCAAGACCGGCGGATTCGTTCGTCGTGCGCCGCTTATGTCCGATCCTCAGCAAAACGGTTACGGCAAGCGCCACCAAGCCTATTTGCAATAGAGGATGAAAAGCGCTAAAATAAAACACAACAAAACAAATCAAGAAAAATAATCCAGTTCCTAGCAGCCATTGCCTGCCCGTCGCCCGTTGGAGCGCAAAAGCCGCCTTGCCCAAAGAATGCGACGGCGGGCGTTCGTCCGGCTCGCCATACAGATTTAGCAGAAAATCGCAATATTGGTCCGGCAGCAGCTTGCCGCGGCGCCATTGCTCGATCTCTTGCACGATTATTTTTCGACGTTCCTCGTTCATATCGCCGTTCCTTTCGCTTCTGCGCGATATCGCCGCTGTTCCAAGGGACAACCGGCTTCGCCGTCCTCGGCGGAAAGCGCCGTTATCGCCTGGAATACATAGAACGCATCAAGCGCATCGAGCGCTTCGAATGCATCGAACGTGTTGAAACAGCAGCAAGTTTCTAAAAATAAGACCTTGCTGCATAAGCAGAAAGGTCTGCGAATTCATTATTCGAGAAAATCTTTCAGCCGTTTGCTGCGGCTCGGATGGCGAAGCTTGCGAAGCGCCTTCGCCTCGATTTGCCGGATCCGTTCGCGGGTTACGCCGAACACTTTGCCCACTTCCTCCAGCGTGCGGGTACGACCGTCGTCCAGTCCGAAGCGGAGACGCAGCACGTTCTCCTCTCTTTCCGTCAACGTATCGAGCACATCCTCAAGCTGCTCCTTCAGCAGCTCGTACGCCGCGGCATCGGCCGGCGCGAGCGCTTCCTGATCCTCGATGAAATCGCCCAGATGGGAGTCGTCTTCCTCGCCGATCGGCGTTTCGAGCGACACCGGCTCCTGTGCGATTTTCATAATTTCCCGCACTTTTTCGGTGCTGAGATCCATCTCCGCCGCAATTTCCTCCGGCGTAGGTTCGCGTCCCAATTCCTGCAGCAGTTGTCGGGATACCCGAATCAGCTTGTTGATCGTCTCCACCATATGAACGGGGATACGGATCGTCCGGGCCTGATCGGCTATCGCCCGCGTAATCGCCTGACGAATCCACCAGGTCGCATACGTGCTGAACTTGTAGCCTTTCGTATGATCGAACTTTTCAACGGCCTTGATCAGTCCCATGTTGCCTTCCTGAATCAAATCAAGGAACAGCATGCCGCGCCCAACATAACGTTTGGCGATGCTTACGACGAGCCGCAGATTCGCTTCGGCAAGACGCCGCCGCGCTTCTTCGTCGCCGTTCTCGATCCGCTTGGCCAGCTCGATTTCATCGTCGGCCGACAACAGCGGCACCCGTCCGATTTCCTTCAAATACATGCGAACGGGATCGTTGATTTTAATGCCCGGCGGAAGCGCCAAGTCGTCGTCAAAATTGAATTCGTCATGCTCGTGATCGTGGTCGTGGTCATGATCGCGATCCCGATCTTCCCCCCCCATTGTCATCGGAAGATCGTCATCGCTATCGTTCGTGACTTCAATGCCGAAATCGTCCAGCTGTTCGAAAAACTCGTCGATTTGTTCCGGGTCCTGGTCAAACGGAGACAGCTTCTCCATAATTTCTTTATACGAAAGGGAAGCTCTCTTCTTGCCCTGTTCGATCAGCTGTTCTTTCACCAGATCCAGCTTTTGTTCTGTTTCTAGTTCAGTATGTTGATCATTCGCCATATTTCCGACTCCCTCCTCCCTAGAAACGATCGTCCTGTCGGTCTTTCAGCTGTCTCTCTAGGGCTATGATCTCGCTGGCAATCTGCGCCGCCAGCATTACATCCCCGGCACGCTCCGCGCGCACCATCTCTTCTTTTTTTCGCTCGATTTCCCGAAGCTTGGGGACTTTTAATATTTCTTTGACGTAGTCTTCCAGCAGTTGCTCGTCGAACGGGAAATCGCCGTCCATCATCAAAATCGATGAAGCTGCCCGCTGCAGCCGGTCATCCTGCAACGTGGCAATGAACCGGCTCACATCCGGTTCGTTATCTTGCGCATAATAGGCGTATATATAAGCGGCCAATGCGGCATGCTCCTCCGCGTTAAAGCCATCGCCGACCCGGTCGTGCACCGTCTGCGCAACCGATGCGTCATGCATCATCACATACAGCAGTCTGCGTTCCGCCTGGTGGTAGGCCGGCATCAGCGTTGGCGCTGCCGCCGGACGGGTCCTGTCATTCCTACCATTATTCCACGAATTATCCGGATTATCCCCGGCCGGCCGTTTTTTTTGCAGTTGCATCCGGAATCGGTTGCAGTCCTGCTTGAGCGCGTCGAGAGAAATATCGAACTCTCGCGACAGCTCCTTCAAGTATACTTCCCGTTCGGTCATCGAGTCGAGCTCGGCCACGGTTCTGACCGCCTCGAGCACGTAGTTTTTGCGTCCTTCTTCTTCTAGGAGTATATGGTTTTTTCTTAAATATATAAGCTTAAATTTCGTGACGGAAACGGGGTGTTCCAGCGTTTCCCGAACGAACGCTTCCGGACCGTATTTATCGATGAATTCGTCGGGATCGAGTCCCCCCGGAAGCATAGCCACCGATACGCGAAGTCCGGCCCGTTCGAGCAGCGGCACTGTCTTCAGAACCGCGTTCTGTCCCGCCGCATCGCCGTCATAGCAGATGATCGCCTCATCCGCATGAGGCCGGAGCGCCGCCGCGTGCTCCGGCGTGAGCGCCGTGCCCATTGTCGCGACGCCGTTCGCAACGCCCGCGCTCCACGCCTTGATGACATCCATATATCCTTCGAACAGGACGACGGTCCCGCTCTTGCGAATCGCCGGACGCGCCTGATGAAAGTTGTACAGCAGCCTGCTTTTCGCAAAGAGCGGCGTTTCGGGAGAGTTCAAATATTTCGGCTGACCGTCGCCGAGTATTCTCCCGCCGAACGCAATCACTTTGCCGTCCCGGCTCCAGATCGGAAACATGATCCGCCCGCGAAACCGGTCGACAAAGCCGCTGCCGTCCTGCTTCGCCGCCAGCAGACCGCCCTTTTCCATCAGCCCGAGGTCGAATTTTCGAGATTCCAGAAATTTGGCGAGCGTATCCCATCCTTTCGGCGCATATCCGATGACAAACCGGTCGATCAGCTTCTCGCCGATGCCCCTGCTGCGCAAATAGGCCATCGCTTCCCGGCCTTGGGCCGTATTGAGCAGCAAGTAATGATAAAACTTGGCCGCCAGCTCATGCGCTTCCCTGAGCTTGTCCCGCGCCGAATCGACAGGCGACGGACCGGCGCTAGGCGCGCTCCAGGAAACGGGGATGCCGGCCTGCTCCGCCATCGTCTTCACGGCCTCCGGAAACGAGTAGCCCTCTATTTCCGCCACAAACCGGATGACATCCCCGCCCTTGCCGCAGCCGTAGCAATGGAAAATTTGTTTCTCCGGCGTAACCGTAAAAGAAGGCGTCTTCTCGGAATGAAACGGGCACAATCCTTTCATGTATTTGCCGTGCTTGGTCAGATGAACGTACTTCCCGACCGTTTCCACGATGTCGTGGCTTCGGAGAACCGCGGCGATGACGGATTCCGGAATTCTGGCATATGTCATCGTCCATCATCTCCTGAAAATAACACGTAATACTATTCGCTACGGTTCACTATTCTCCTGCCGCTCCAACAAAACTTTTGTCAGCTTTTGTTGAAAATGCCGCCGGTCCTCTTCCGTCATCGCCCTCGGTCCTTTGGTCCGCCCCCCGCTCCTGCGCCGTTTGGCCTGTTCGTGGCGGCGGTCGAGCAAATAGCCGATCGTCCGATCGTCATATATTTGCCCCCGGTTCGACAGGGCGACAGCCCCTTTGGCGAGCACGATCGCCGCCAGTCCGAAATCCTGCGTCACGACGATGTCCCCGCGCACAACCCGGCTTACGATATACAGGTCGACCGCTTGACTATGCCGGTCGACCTGGACGATATCAACGCCTTCCTCGGGTACAAGCAGATGGTCGTAGGACGATACCATCAGGACGGGGACGCCGAATTGTTTCCCGGTACGCGCGATTTCCGCTTTGACGGGACATGCGTCCGCATCGACGACGATGGTCGGCTTCCCGGGTTTCATCGCTCATCACCGTCCGATTTTTCGTCTTCTCTTAATATATACAACATCGCACCGGCAAAATCCTTCCGCAAAGCTCTCCGCCTTACGAACTGTGGCGTCCGACCGCCTCCATAATCAGGCTGGCCGTTTCCTCCACCGCCCGGTGGGAGACGTCGATGACGACGCAGCCGAGTTTCTCCATCACCTGCTGGGCGTACGCCAATTCGCGCTCGATCCGCTCGGGCGTCGCATAGGCCGCGTTGTCGGGCAGGCCGAGCGCCTTCAGACGCTCCTTGCGGATAATGTTCAAATAATGAACGCCGATCGTCAAGCCGACAATTTTCTCGCGGGGAATCGTAAACAACTCCTCGGGCGGTTTCAGCTCGGGAATGAGCGGCACGTTGGCGACTTTATATTTTTTATGCGCCAGATACATCGAGAGCGGCGTCTTCGACGTGCGCGACACCCCGACAAGGACGATGTCCGCCTTCAGCACGCCGGTCGCATCGCGCGCATCGTCATATTTGACAGCGAATTCGACCGCCTCCACCTTGCGGAAGTAGTCTTCGTCCAGCACATGGTTCAATCCGGGCTCCTGCCGCGCCCGCCGCCCCGTCTTCTCCTCAAGGCTGCCGATCAGCGGACCGAGAAGATCGATCGCGACGATGCCGGTCTCTTCGGCAAGCGACAGCATGGCGCTGCGCAGCTGCGGGATGACAAGCGTGTACAGCACGATCGCCTGCTGCGCCGCGGCCTGTTCGATGACCCGCTTCAGCACTCCAACGTCGGAGATGAACGGGGCCCGCCGTATATCGGCATAGATCGGATGAAACTGGGCAACCGCCGCGCGAATGACATACTCGCCCGTATCGCCTGCGGAGTCGGACACGATGTACAGAATGACCTCCGGATTTTTCGGCATCCTAACATCCCCCCTTATGCGGCGGGCAGCAGTCCGCCGCCTACCATACCAGCTTCGCGAAATCCGCCACCCGCGAGATGTCGGACGCGATCGCCGCCAATGTGGCCAGCCGGTTGCGCCGGATCGCCTCGTCGTCCGCCATGACCATCACCGCGTCGAAATAAGCGTTGATCTGCGGCTTGAGGAGCGCCAGCTTCTCCAGCGCGCCGGCTGCGTCCTTCGCATCCAGCGCCTGCGCGAATCCCGGATGCACGTCTTGCCAGCAGCGGTACAGCTCCCGCTCGGCATCGGCTTCGAAGAGCGACTCGTCGGGCTGACGCGAATCGGCTTTGGCCGCCAGGTTGGAAACCCGGTTAAAGGCGTCCACGGCCGTCTTGAATTCGTCCCGCGCTTCTCCCGTCACGGCGGCAAACAGCGCGCTCGCGCGCTGCACCGTCAGCAGCAAATCGTCGAAGCCGGAAGCCATGACCGCGTCGGCGACATCGTAGCGGACGCCCTGCTCGGACAGCACGTTCTTGACGCGGAGCGCGAAGAAATCGTACAAATCTTTGCGGATGTCTTCCGCGGTGCGCTTGGCCTCCTTGCCGCCATGCGCTCCGAGCCCCATCTCGAACAATTCGTCGAGACGGACGTCAAGCCGCTGCGCCAAAATAATTTGCACGATGCCTGTCGCCTGACGGCGCAGCGCGTAAGGGTCCTGCGACCCGGTCGGCACGATGCCGATCGAGAAGCAGCCGACAATCGTGTCGATCTTGTCGGCAATCGCGACGATCGCCCCGACGAGCGACGACGGCGTGCGGTCCCCGGCGAAACGCGGCTGATAATGCTCGAATACGGCACGGGCGACCGCTTCCGGCTCGCCGGCTTTGCGGGCGTAATCCTCGCCCATAATCCCTTGCAGCTCGGGAAACTCGTAAACCATTTGCGTCACGAGATCGAACTTGCAAATGTCCGCCGCCCGGCTGACGGAGCCTGCCGCCGCTTCGTCGAGGCCGAGGCGGACGGCCAGCCGGTCCGCGATCGCCCGAATGCGGCGCACCTTGTCGGCAAGCGTGCCTAGCTCCTCGTGATAGACGATCGTCTCGAGCTTGGACAGCGCGTCCGCGATCGCCAGCTTCTGATCCTCCGCGTAGAAAAACTTCGCGTCCGACAGCCGCGCGCGCAGCACCTTCTCGTTGCCTTTGGCCACCTGCTCGATCGAAGTCCGGTCCCCGTTGCGGACGGTGACGAAGTACGGCAGCAGCCGGCCGCTCTTGTCCAGCACCGGGAAGTAGCGCTGATGCTCGCGCATCGATGTAATGAGCACTTCCTGCGGAATGTCCAGGAAGGACGGATCGAACGTGCCGAACAACACGCTCGGCGTCTCGACGAGGAACACCACTTCCTCGAGCAAGTCCTCCTTGACGGCGATATCCCAGCCCTTCTCTTCCGCCAGCGCTTCGATCTGGCGGACGATTTCCCGTTCCCGCTCGGCCGGATCGGCGATGACATGCTGCGCGCGCAGCGTTTCTAGATAGCGGTCCGGCGACTCGATTACCGCTTCCCCGCCAAGGAAACGGTGGCCTCGCGTCACATTGCCGCTGCGCACATTCGTCACTTCCATCGGCACGACATCGCTGCCGTACAGGGCGACGATCCATTTGATCGGGCGGACGAACCGAAGCTCGTAGCTGCCCCAGCGCATGTTTTTCGGAAACGTCATCGACGTGAGAATGCCGGTTAGCCCTTCCGCAAGCAGCGTATCCGTCGCGACGCCTGCGCTGCTCTTATTTACATATACGTATTCGACGCCGCCCAGTTCCTTAAAGAACAGCTGATCCGACTCCACCCCCTGGCTGCGCGCAAAGCCGAGCGCCGCTTTGCTCCATTGCCCCTGCTCGTCGACCGCGATTTTGCGCGACGGTCCTTTCACTTCCTCGCTCACGTCCGCCTGCTTCTCTTCGACGTCGCGCGCCAGCACGGCGAGACGGCGGGGCGTCGCGTACGCGCTCACTTCGCCATGGCCGATGCGGGAATCGTCCAGCCATTTGACGAGCTTTTCTTTCAGTTGATTCATCGCGCCGCGAACGAAACGGGCGGGCACCTCCTCGAGGCCGATTTCGAACAGCAGATGCTTCGCCATTAGCGCTCCTCTCCTTTCTTCAGCAGCGGGAAGCCGAGACGCTCCCGTTCCTGCAGGTAAGTCGCGGCGCATGCCCGCGCCAGATTACGAACCCGGCTGATGTAGCCGGTTCGCTCCGTCACGCTGATCGCCCCGCGCGCATCCAGCAGGTTGAACGTGTGCGAGCATTTGAGCGTGTAGTCATACGCCGGGAACACGAGATTTTGTTCCAGCGCCTGCCGCGCCTCCTCCTCGTACATGTTGAACAGCGTGAACAGCTTCGCCGTATCCGATATTTCGAACGTATATTTGGAATGCTCGTACTCCGGCTGAAGGAACACGTCGCCGTATGTGACGCCGTCCACCCATTCGAGCTCAAATACGTTCTCCTTCTCCTGAATATAGGACGCCAGCCGCTCCATCCCGTAGGTGATTTCCACCGCTACCGGGTTCATGTCGATACCGCCCACTTGCTGGAAATACGTAAACTGCGTAATTTCCATTCCGTCGAGCCAAACTTCCCAGCCGAGTCCCCATGCGCCGAGACCCGGATGCTCCCAGTTGTCCTCCACGAAACGGATGTCATGATGGGCCGGATCGATGCCGAGACGATTCAGGCTTTCCAGGTACAGCTCCTGGATGTTGTCCGGCGACGGCTTCATAATAACCTGGAACTGGTGATGCTGATACAGCCGGTTCGGGTTTTCCCCGTAACGGCCGTCGGCCGGGCGGCGGGACGGCTCTACGTATGCGACGTTCCACGGCTCCGGACCGATAACCCGGAGAAACGTCATCGGATTGAGCGTCCCGGCCCCTTTCTCGACGTCGTATGGCTGCACGATCAGACAATTTTGCTCTGCCCAAAATTGCTGCAGCGTTAATATCATTCCTTGAAAATTCATCGCTGGCGACACTCCTTGTCCTTCAGAATTGAATGGGCGGCGACTGTTCGCCCCCGCGGCGAAAAGCGGAATACGCGGCCCGGACACGACAAAAAACCCTCGTCTCCACGCCTGCTTGCAGACGTAGGGACGAGAGTATTCTCCCGCGGTTCCACCCTACTTGGCCTTCTCCCTACGGCTCGCAAGGAACTTCGGCCCGCTTTGGTTGCATCCGTTCAAGACTCCGGAGCGCCATTTCGCCGATTCATCCGTCCGGGCTTCCACCGTCCCCGGATCGCTGGCTGCGCGGTTCGCAACCGGCTACTTTCTCCTTCATTGTCCTATCCTATTCTTTTCGTCTTATCAGAATGATTATAGACAAAATCAAAATCGCTGTCAATGTCCACTTCCGAAAAAAAAGTCCGAACATTCGTCGGCCGCGGAAAGCGGCGGAAAGGCGGCAGAGCCTCGGAAGCGGTGGAAAACCGCGGGTGTCGGAAGCGGCAGAGCGGCGGAAAGCCGCGAAAGCGGAAAGCCGCGGTAGGGGGCGGAGCGGCCTGTCACAAGTCCGCCGCGACGACGGCCTGCCGGCGGGCGTCCGCATCGCGAAAGCCTTCCGCAAGCGTCAGCTTCGTGCGGTGGTGGCGCCAACGGACGAGACTCCAGATGCCGCGGATATATTCGTCGGCGATCATGGCCGCGTAAATGCCGTACAGGCCCCATTGCAAATGGATGCCGAGCGCATAGGACAGTCCGACCGATACGATCCACATGCTGGCGAGCGCGGTAACCATGACGAATTTACTGTCTCCGATCGCGCTGAGCGACTGGCCGAGCGCCATATTGAACATTTTGCCCGGCTGCAGCGCCAAATTCAGCCAAAGCAGCGCCACGGCGGTGTCGACGATCCATGGATCGGCCGTAAACCACCGCATGACGGCATGCCGGAACAGCAGCAAAAGCGCGGTATTGGCGAGAACGATGACGATGCCCGCAGCGAGCGCCTTGTAGGCGCTGTAATACGCTTCCTTGTACGCCTTCGCCCCGTACAGATGGCTGATCCGGATTTGCACCGCGAGCGCAAGCGACCAGCCGACGGTAAAGGCGAACGATTCGAGCGTGTTCATATACGTCCGCGCCGCCAGCTGCTGCGCGCCCATCGAGGCGATGATGCTGAAAATGACGAGCTGGGATAAGGTCCAGGAGCCGCCGTTTATGCCGAGCGGCCAGCCGATGCGCAGCACTTGCCTGAACAGCGGCCAGTCGAAAACGGCAAATTCCCTGAGCGCGATCCGCTCCCCGAACGCATGCCGGAACAGGCGGATTTGCAAAACGAGCGCAAACAGCCGGCTGATGACGGTGGAAACCGCGACGCCGAACAATCCCCATTGCGGAAACCCGAACGCGCCGAAAATGAACGCGTAATTGAGCGCGATATGGATGACGTTCATCGCGAGCGAAATGAACATCGGCGATCGCGTATCGCCCGTATTGCGCACCGCCGTGCTCAGCGACAGATTTAGCGCCGTCACGGCCATGCCGCCGCCAATGACGGCCATATACGTATAGGCGAGAGGCCGAATATCGTCCGGCACCTGCAGCGCGGCGACGATCGGCTTCGTTCCGAGCGCAAGTACAACGCTGACGGCAACGCCGAGCGCCGCCGTTACCGTCACCGACATTATGGCGATCGTCCGGGCGTCCGCCGGCTGCCCCGCTCCGAGCTTCTGGGCGATCAAGATGCCGGCGCCGCTGCACACGAGCGTGAACAGGACGATAATCGCATTGAAAAACTGGTTGGCAATGCCGGTCACGGCCACCGCATCGTCGGAAATCCGGCTCACCATCAGCGTATCGGCCGTGCCAAGCATAAATTGCAGAAACATTTCGATCATAATGGGCCAGGTCAACGCCCAGATGGATATCGACCTTTTGTTCGTTGTGCTCATATAAGGGCAAGCGCCTCTCTTTTCGTCAAACTGATGCCCATTGTAGTCCGCTCTCGGCGTCCCGTCAACTCCTGCATCGGCCGGCGTTTTCCGCTTTATGCCCCAATAGCGGAAGGAGCCGGTCGATTCGGCTCCTTCCTTGCGCAAACGCGATATTTTACAACGAATATTTGTCCATTTGATCGAGGAATGCTCTGGACTTCAAATGATAGCCGAGATGCGCGTCGGTCAGTCTGCGCATGGCGGTTTTCAGCGCCGCTTTCGTCTCGTCTTTTACCTGCACATGGCCTAGGCGCGTCAAATCCATCCGGCGAAACAGCCGCAGCAGCTTCCACGGTCCTTCCGCCAGCTCGAGCGCTTCGGGATCGCGCGGGAAGCAGCGCCGGCACAACGCGCCGCCGGCGGACGCCGACAGCCGGAACGGCCCGTCTTCGGCGCCGCACGAAACGCATGCGTCGACAACCGGACCGTATCCGGACGCCTCCAATATTTTCATTTCATACAAAAACGTGACGATTTGCGGATCTTTCCCTTCCTCCAGCGCTTCCAGGTAAGCGCGAAGCTGGCGGAACAGGTAACCGCCGGCCTCGTCATCCTGCAGGCTGCGGTCGGTCAGCTCCGCCGCATAGGAAGCGTAAGCCGCCAGCTCGAGATTTTCCCGCAGCGCGTGATGGGAAGCGATAATCTCGCCGCTGTTCAACGTGCCGAGCCCGCTTCCGCGAAAAAACACGAATTCCCCGTATGTAAACGGCTGGGCGAGCGAAGCGTGGCGGCTTCTCGCCTTCTTCGCTCCGCGAATGAGCACGCCAGCCTTGCCATGAGTATCGGTTATGATCGTCACGATTTTGTTGCCTTCCCCGTAATCCATACTGCGGATAACGATTCCTTCCACACGGTAGAGCACCCGCGACTCCTCCTGTTACGATCCGGTCGCCCCTCCCGCTTCCGCCGCAAAATCTTCCTCGTCCGTTTGCCCTTCGTCTGCGGTTTCCGCTACTGTGAGCTGATTCATTTCCCTGTAGAGCAAAAATGCGTCCAAATCGCCGGTCAATGTAAAATACCTCCACGAAAAATCCCGCATTCGTATCCATCCTTTCTCCCGGAAAATGTTTCGTCCCACGGTTTTAGGATGCGATAATCGCACGGTCTCTATCCCGACAATCGATTTGTCAATTCCCGTCAGTCGTTTCGGAAACCCAAATCTTTCAGCACATGCTCCCGGTTGCGCCAGTCTTTTTTCACTTTGACCCACAGCTCCAAATACGTCTTCGATCCGAGGAGCGCCTCGATGTCCTGGCGGGCCAGCCGCCCGACCTCCTTCAGCATCGCCCCGTTTTTGCCGATAATAATCCCTTTCTGCGAATCCCGCTCCACAAAAATAACCGCGCCGATATAGACGACGCCGTTCTCCTGCACGCGCATATCCTCAATCGCGACCGCGATCGAATGCGGCACTTCCTCGCGCGTCAGATGCAATATTTTTTCGCGGATCAATTCCGCGCAGACGAACTGCTCGGGATGATCGGTCACCTGATCGGCCGGGTAATATTGCGGACCTTCGTCAAGGTAACCGATCAGCGTATCGATCAGCGTGCCGACGTTGTTGCCCGCGGCGGCGGAAACCGGCACAATTTCGGCAAAATCGTACAACTCCTTGTACTGCGCGATGATCGGCAGCAAATCTTCCGGCTGCACCTTGTCGATCTTGTTCATGACGAGAAAAACCGGCGTCTTCACCTTTTTCAGCTGTTCGATAATATACCGGTCGCCGCCCCCGATTCCTTCCGCCACATCGATCAGAAACAGGACGGCATCGACTTCGTTCAGCGCGTTCTCCGCCGCCTTTATCATATAGTCGCCGAGCTTCGAGGACGGCTTATGAATGCCCGGCGTATCGAGGAAAACGATTTGCGCTTCGTCCGTCGTATAAACGCCGTGAATTTTGTTGCGGGTCGTCTGCGGCTTGTCCGACATAATCGCGATTTTTTGCCCGATAATCCGGTTCATCAGCGTCGACTTGCCGACGTTCGGACGGCCGACGATCGCGACGAAGCCGGAACGGAACGGCCGACGCTCCCCGTTCGCTTGCTGATTCATTGCCATATTCCAACTTCCTTTTATCCGTAATGGTTTATCATGGTTTATCTTTGCGAAAAAAAAGGTCAGCCGCCGAAAAGCAGCCGCCAAAGAGGAGGGCCGAGTATAAACAGACCGGCGAGCGCCGCGCCAGCCGCAGCGACAAGCACCGCGCCGGCCGCGGCGTCCTTCGCGGTCTTGGCGAGCGGGTGCGGATCGGGGCCGATCCGGTCGATCGTCCGCTCGACGGCCGTATTGACCAGTTCCAGCGCCATGACCGAAGCGGCGGCGAGCGCCAGTACAGCCCCTTCCAGCGCCGAAACGCCAAGCGCCGTCGCCGCGACGGTGACGGCAACGGCGAAAGCCAGATGAATCCGCATATTGCGCTGGGTGCGCACCGTATACGCCACGCCGGACACCGCAAACCGGAAGCTTCGCAGGAAACGGCGCATTAGCGGGGCAAGCCTGCCTTCCGCAGCACCGCTTCCTGCTTTTCCATCATAACGGCTTCCGACGCCTCGTCCTGATGATCGTAGCCGATCAGATGGAGAAAGCCGTGGACGAACAGAAAGCCGATTTCCCGTTCCAGCGAATGGCCGTACTGCTCGCTCTGCTCCTTCGCCCGCTCGATCGAAATGATAATATCGCCGAGCATCTCCGGGAATTCCTCCGGCTCCGGCCCGCCGTCTCCGAATATGATGCCCGGCTCGCCGTCGCTTTCTTCTCGCATCGCGAAGGAAAGCACGTCGGTCGGACGGTCGATATTCCGGTATTCCCGGTTCAGCCGCCGGATTTCGGCGTCGTCGACGAACGTAAGCGCCACTTCGCCGTCCGTCAGCCCTTCCGCTTCGCCAGCCAGCCGCAGCAGTTGCTCCAGCCGGGCGATCCACGCTTCCGGTATGTCCATCTTGTCCTGCTCATTATTCCATTCCAAGCGCAAACTCATGCTAGCCGCTCCTTCTGTTTCACATCGTCCGGATACTCGATCCTGGAGTGGAAAATACCCACTACCGTTTCCTTCAACGTCTGCGCGATCCGGTCCAGTTCCTTGAGCGTCAGATCGCACTCGTTGAACTGATTGTCATCGAGTCGGCTCTTTATAATTTTGCGTATCATCGAATCGATCTGCTCCATCGTCGGATTGCGCAGGCTGCGGACCGCCGCTTCTACACAGTCGGCGATGCCGACGATCGCCGCTTCCTTCGATTGCGCTTTCGGACCCGGATAGCGGAAATCTTCCTCAGTGAAGTCGGGCTCCACGCCGTCCGCCTCGGCCTGCTTGAGCGCCTTGTGATAGAAGTACTTGAGCGACGTCGTCCCGTGATGCTGCTCCGCGATGTCGCGAATCGGCTTCGGAATGTTATAGCCTTTCAGCATTTCCACCCCGTCGCGGGCATGGGCGATAATAATCGATTTGCTCAGCTTCGGATCGATCGAATCGTGCGGATTCTCGATATTCGTCTGATTTTCGATAAAGTAGTTCGGCCGCTTCGTCTTGCCGATGTCATGATAGAACGAGCCGACGCGGCACAGCAAGCCGTTCGCGCCGATCGATTCCGCCGCCGCCTCCGACAGGTTGCCGACCATGACGCTGTGATGGTACGTGCCCGGCGTCTCGGTCAGCAGCTTGCGCAGCAGCGGATGATTGGGGTTGGACAGCTCGACAAGCTTCAGCGCCGACAAAATGCCGAACGTCACTTCGAAAAACGGCATCAACCCGATGACCAGCACCGCCGTAATCAGTCCGCTGGCGAACGCGAAAGTAGCGGAGTACAGCATCGCCGTCCGGTCGAGCGTGTCGCCCAGCAGCTGCAACACGATGACCGAGATGACGCCGAACAGGCTTGCGATGATGCCGGCTTTCAATATGGTCGACCGCTGGCTGGCCCGGTGAATCGCGAAAATGGCCGAGAACGACACGACGACGATGAAAAAGCCGTAATGAAAATCGAAAAGCTGGTCCTGCCGCAAGCTGAAAATAACGCTGCCTATAATGGCGAACAGAATCGAGCTGACAAAGGCCAGATGAATGTCGAGCAGCAGCGTAATCAGCATCGCGCCCATCGCGGCGGGAGCCAAAAATCCGACATAGGATACGCTGTCGGTCTGAATCATGCCGACAATCTGCATCGTCACGATATTGACGAGATAGATCGTCAGCAGTATCAGCAGCTGCACGTTGCCGTATGCCGGCTTCGCACCGCTGAAACCGCCCGTCTGATGGAGGAAGCTGTAGATGGCCAGCACGAACAGCAGGGACATTAGCAAAACGCCGACCTGCGGCCAATATGTTTTCTGTTCCTTCAACAGGTTAAGCCCTTGCAGCCGCTCGTAAATTTCCTCCGTAATCAACTGGCCCTTGCTGACGACGATATCGCCTTCCTTGATGACGACCTGCGGCGTATTCTCCTTGGCCAGCACCCGCGCTTCGTCGGTCGCTTCCTTGTCGGCGAACTTGTTCGGCATAATCGCGAACCGGGCCAGCTCCTGCACGATCTCCCGCGCCGTCCGATCGTCGAGCGCACTCGCGTTAACGAGCTCCGCGACTTTCGTGCGCGCCGTCTCCGCTTCCCGGAGCTGCTCGCTCATCAGCTTGCGGACGACCTCGACGCCGACCTGCCGCATTTCGGCGATTTGCTCCACCGTAAGACGCGGCATCTTGTAGAACGTCTCTTCCGGGATCGTGTAGGCCTGCGCTTTTACGACCCTGGCCATTTCGTCCAGCAGCGAATCGTTGTACGTGCCGTTGCCGCGGTTATTTTTGACAAAATTGTCCACAAACTCTTCATAGCGGCGGGGAATTTCAGTCCGGTAAATATCGATCTTGTTCTGTTGGGTCACCTGATCGTCCGTGTTGAGCTGCTCCATCCGGTCGAATATTTGCGCGATCAGGTTTTCGTTGCGCAGCGCGACGATCGAATAAATTTGCTCGACCTTCTCCGCCGCCTGGTCCTTCGCAAGCTGGGTCGCCTTCTCATCCACCCATTCTCCGGGCGCTTTAATGTCCTTCTCCGCCCGTGTGTTCAGCTTGATATCGTATGTCTCCGGAACGAGGTGCGGCGACAGATTGAAATAAAACAACAGAACGAACATGAGCAGCAGCAGCAGGCGTACGCCCGCGCTCTGCCTCCAGCCGGCCGTGATCGCAGGGGACAAGCCCCGCTTTTCCTCATTCTTCCGGTCCATGAAACGTCAAATCCTCTCTATCCTTGGTTTTCCGCGTACCGATTGTAGGCCGAAATAATTTTCTGAACCAGGGAATGGCGTACGACGTCTTGCTCCGAAAAGGATATAAAGCCGATTTCATCGATATTTCCCAAAATGCGCTGAGCGGCGATCAGCCCGGATTGCGTGCCCCGCGGCAGGTCGATTTGGGTCACATCACCCGTAACGACCATTTTGGAGCCGAAGCCGAGTCGGGTCAGAAACATTTTCATCTGCTCGGGTGTCGTATTTTGCGCTTCATCCAAAATGATGAACGAGTCTTCTAACGTCCGTCCCCGCATATAGGCGAGCGGCGCGATCTCCAAAAGCCCCCGCTCGAACGACTTGGCCGTCTGGTCCGGACCGAGCACGTCGTGCAGCGCATCGTACAGCGGCCGCAAATACGGGTCTACCTTTTCTTGCAAATCGCCGGGCAAAAATCCGAGATTTTCACCCGCTTCGACGGCGGGCCTGGTCAGGACGATTCGCTTGACCGCGCCTTCCTTCAGCGCCGCCACCGCCATGACAACGGCGAGGTACGTCTTGCCCGTTCCCGCCGGACCGATGCCGAATACGATATCTTTCTTCCGAATAGTAGAAACATAATGGCGTTGGCCTAACGTCTTCACCCGGATCGGCTTCCCGCGGTACGTTGTCGCAATTTCCGCCTTGAACAGGTCGAGCAGCTCGACCGCCTGCATCGAGCGCGCCAGTTCCAAGGCATACATCACGTCCCGTTCGCTCGGCTGATAACCTCCGCGGATCAGTTGAAGCAGCACGGAAAACAGCTGTTCGAGGGAGTCGACCTCCTCTCCGAAACCGGAAATGACGATCTCCGCATCCCGCGAGCGGATATCCGCATTCGTCTGCGCCTCGATCAACCGCAAATATTTGTCCTGCGGGCCGAGCAGCGCCAAGCCTTCCGCCGCATTATCGAGCGAAATTGTTGCGACTTTGGTCTGATTGGGCAAATCTCATTCTCCTTGCATTTGTACTATTGGCATTTCGGTAACGATCGATTGCTCTACTTCAAAAAGTACTTTCATATAAACTTTACCATTGTCCGTCTTTTCATGCAAAAGGTTTTGCGCGAGCACCTTCGCATCCTTGCCCGCCTTGGCCAAAATATCCGCCTGCGCCTGCATGATTCCGGCCGCTTTCGCCTCCTCGGCGGTCAGCTCCCGCTCGTCGATCCGCACCTCCATCAACCGTTCCCGCATCTTGCCCACCGGCAGCTTCCAGTTCCGCCACTGCGCCTGCGTGACCAGCGGAACGGTTTCATATGCGGCGAACGGCACGCTGCCGAAGCCCGATATCTGCAGCGCCCTGTTGCCTACTACCGCATACCATCTCGTCTTCGACTCTCCCGTATAGACTTTCACCCGCCGGGTAAGCGGAGAGACAATATTATACTCGTACCATACGATGCCCCGCACCGTTCCTTTGGCGACGACCGTGCGGGGATCACTTTCCAGTCCGACCGTGCCTGAAATGAGAATATCGCCTTTGCGGACGCGCGAGTTTTTTTTGACGACGGCCCGTCCCGTTTCCACCAGCACTTCGGTGACGACCGCATCCGTCGACGCCACCAGATGGCGGGGACTGAGCAGCGGCCGGCTCTCCGGCCGGGTCGACTCGACGACCCGGATCGTCAGCCTTGTGCCTCGCTTCTCGACGCTGACCCACGCGACGTCGGGCAGTCTGGCCTCGAGCCGCTTGGAGAGCACGTCCGAATCCGGAAGACGGAAAGACCATTGAAACGGACGGACGCCCTCCTCCTCGGCAGCCTTGAGAATCGCTTCCTCGCTTATACCGACGTTGCCTTTCACATCGATGTTCCAGACAAGCGAGGATAGCGCATAGATGCCGGCAACGAACATGAGCAAGCCGACGGCAAAAAATTTCCGCCGCTCCAGCTTGACGAGCCAGAACGGAAATCCCCGGCGGCCCGTAATCCGCAGCTTGCAGCTTGTCTTCCTGATATAAGGACGAAGGCGGAACAAATCGCCGACCGTTACGGCGCATTCGACATCGCCGGCGCTTGTCCGACGTATAGACCACAGCCGCAGGCCGCCGGCCAGCGCTTCGTTGACTAGCTTCTCCGGCTGCCCGCCGACGATCCGGATCGTTACGATTCCTTGCATCCATTGCATCCAAGTCCCATTCACGTCAGTCAACCTCCTATTCGAACACGTGAATTTGGCTGATCACACCTTCGATGAACACTTCATCGGTCCAGATCGTCCGGATGACCAGATCCTTGCCCGTCACTTCCACTTCTCCTTTGCTCAATGCAAGCCGCAGACGATCGCTCGAAAAATAGATGACGCCGCGGTGATTTTCGATATAGAGCTGACGATCGCCGATCATCGTAAAACGGGGGAGGTCGTACACGACGTCCTGCGGCATTTCCAGCACGTCGGCAGTCCATTTGCGAAGCTTGCGTTTCAGTCGGCGCATCGAACGCATCCCTCCCTTTACCGTACTGTACCAAACATATGCGGCCGAACGGCATTTTATGTAAAAGCGGGGAAGCGCCGCATCGCCGATTCGTTCGGCGCTGCTAGGCATACGAAACAGGAAAAGCGGCAGTTCGAAAAAAAACCGCCTTCCCACGAGTGGGAAAGCGGTAAAGCGGTTTTCGCCGCAGCAATGCATTATCGCGATCTGCCGAACGGGCGCTTGGCCCGGGGCGGGCCCAAAATTTCGGCCCAGACGATCGCCCGTTTCAAGTCGTCCGCATCGGGCGAAGGGCGGTGCGGATTGCGGGCTTCGTGCGGCTCGGCCGGCCTGGTAGCCGCCGCATGCGTCACGGCCGATACGGCAGCCGGCCGCTGTCCGCGGCTTGCTGCGCCTTCTTCTCCGAACCCGCTTGCCGAAGTATAGACGCGTTCCGGCAGCTTGCGGCTTTCTCCGCCGCCGGCGCGGCCTTCGTCCGTCCTCGCCGCCGGTTCCGGCCGCGCTTTCGGCCGGGGACGGCTCGGCGCCTCCGGCACCGGCATAAATTCCTTTCCGCCGCCGCCGAAATCCGGCATCCGGTGCGTTCCTTTCTTTCCTTTGTCCGACCGGCTGAACAGCGAAAGGAGAAAACCGATGATCGCGATCACGACCAAAAAGTTGTCGAGCACCAGTTCGATCAACTGCTCCATGCTGCAACCCTCCCGGCGTCAGCCGCTAAGGCGGCTGTTCGTTTTCCGCGCACGGTTACGCTCATTGCCCTTCTTTGCCGTCGGTCGGAGCGTCCGGCCGGCCGATCGAGCTGCGCATTTGCGTATCGGCCTCGATATTTTTCAAATTCAAGTAATCCATAACGCCCAGCTTGCCTTTCGCCAGCGCTTCGGCCATCGCGAGCGGCACCTGGGATTCCGACTCGACGACGCGGGCGCGCATCTCGACGACGCGGGCCTTCATTTCCTGTTCTTGCGCAACGGCCATTGCGCGGCGCTCCTCGGCTTTCGCCTGGGCGATCCGCTTGTCGGCTTCGGCCTGCTCCGTCTGCAGATGGGCGCCGATATTTTTGCCTACGTCGACATCGGCGATATCGATCGACAAAATTTCGAACGCCGTTCCGGCATCCAGTCCTTTGTCCAGGACGGTGCGGGAAATCAGATCGGGATTTTCCAGCACGTCTTTGTGCGAATTGGAGGAGCCGACGGTCGTGACGATCCCTTCCCCTACGCGGGCGATAATCGTCTCTTCACCGGCGCCGCCGACGAGTCGCTCGATGTTCGCGCGGACGGTAACGCGCGCCTTGACCTTCACTTCAATGCCGTCCTTGGCCACCGCAGCTACGACCGGCGTTTCGATGACGCGCGGATTGACGCTCATCTGAACCGCCTGCAGCACATCCCGGCCGGCCAGGTCGATCGCCGCAGCCCGCTCGAAGACGAGCGGAATATTGGCCCGCTGAGCGGCGATCAGGGCGTTGACGACGCGGTCGACGTTGCCGCCCGCCAGAAAGTGGCTTTCCAACTGATTGATCGTAAGCCCGAGTCCGGCTTTCGTCGCCTTGATCATCGGATTGACGATCCGGCTTGGCACGACGCGGCGCAGACGCATGGCGACGAGCGTAATGATGCTGATGCGCACCCCTGAAGCGAGCGCCGAAATCCAGAGCATGAGCGGAAAAAAGCTCAGAAACACCGAGATCAGAATGATGACCACTACCGCGATAATCAGAAACGAGGCGGTGGGGTCTAGTCCGAACAGACCGTTCATGAACAACTCTCCTTTATTTCGTTTTGTGCTGCGGCTGCGGAAGAGACGCCCCGCGTCTTTCCTCCGCTACACTTCTTCTCTAACGACGACGCGTACTCCTTCCACTTTAACCACTTTTACCGTTTTTCCCGCCTGAATAAACTCGCCGGCGGTAACGACGTCGAACCGTTCGCCGTCGATCTCCACCGTGCCGGCTGGGCGCAGCGGGGTAAGCGTCACGCCGCTCTTGCCGGCAAGCCAATCCAGCGAAGGCGCCGGAATGTACCCTTCTTCCGCCGTCAACGCATCGCGCAAAATAAACCGGTTCCAGACGCCGCGCTTGTTGTTCCGTTTGGCGAACCAGAAAATGATGACGATCGCGATGACGAAAGCGAGCGCCAGCGAAACGAGCGCCTTGACCGCGTCGGGAGCCGCCATGACGACTCCGCCGACCAGCGACAGACTGCCAAGCGTGCCCAGTATGCCGAAGCTCGGAACGAAAATCTCCAGTATAAGCAGCACGATGCCGACGACGAACAGCACAACCGCTTCCAAGCCGGCAAAGCCCGCCACATAGTGGCCGAAGAAATAGAGGATGAAAGCCGCCAGACCTGCGATGCCGGGAACCCCGAAGCCGGGTACGAGCAATTCGATCGCGAGGCCGGCGATCCCGAGAATAAGCAAAATCGTCATAACGGCGGGCTGGACAAGCCAGCGGGCCAGCTTCTCGGCCGCGGTCATCTCAAAATGGATGACGTTCCTGTCCCCGAGCTTCAGCCATTGCAGCGTCTCGTCGACCGAACCGGCAATATGGTCGGCATACCCGACTTTCAGCGCATCCTCCGCGCCGAGCGACAAAATTTCGCCTTTTCCTTTCGCAATGCCGTCCGTCTTCTCGTCCAGCACGACGTTTACATCGACCATTTTGGCGGCGATATTGGGATTGCGGCCGTTCAGCTTGGCCGCTTCGGTCATTTTCGTCGTCCAGTACGAGATCGTCTTCGGATTGTCGATCAGCGTACCGCTTCCGTCGACGACGGCTGCGGCTCCGATCATGCTGTTCGGCTTCATGACGATATGCTCGGCGTTCAGAGCGATGTACGTACCAGCCGAAACCGCCATGTCTTCCACGAAAACGGTCGTCGGTACGTCGCTCTCCCGAATCAGCTTGCCGATCTGCTCGGCGCTGTCCACCCTTCCGCCCGGCGTGCTGATGACGAGGATGATCCGTTCGGCTTCCGCTTCTTCCGCATCCTTGTATGCCCGCTCGAGGTACGACTGCAGCCCCTGCTCGATCGTGCTCTCGACCGGCACGACGTATACGGCCGGACCCGCTTCCGCCGCGGCCGGACCCGCGAACGACGACAGCGAGACGACGACCGCAAACCATACAAGCAGCGGCGCCAGCCATCGTTTTCCCCAACGGTTAACGCGCATCGCGTTGCCCCCTTTCCTACTGCAATACTATATTACGGAAAACAGTTGAAATCGTTTCATCGTTTCATTGATATGTAGCATGCGTAAAAAAAGGATGAACATGCAAAAACACCCCCTAACAAGGGGGTGTCGGATTCGAGCCGCTATTGCAGGAATTGCTGCACGATCTGATTGACAAGTTTACCGTCAGCCCGCCCTTTGACTTTCGGCATCAGGGCGCTCATGACTTTTCCCATTTCAGCCTTGGAAGAAGCACCGGTTTCCTGGATGGTCTGCTGCACAATAGCTTGAATTTCTTCTTCGGTCAGCTGTTCGGGAAGGTAAACGCTAATAATTTCAATTTCCGCGGCTACGTTGTCGGCAAGATCGTTTCGGCCGGCCTTGCGAAATTCTTGGAGGGAATCTTTACGTTGTTTGATTTCACGACTGATTATATCAAGCACTTCATTATCATCCAGCGGACGTTTCAGTTCGATTTCCTGATTTTTGACTGCTGAACGGATCATCCGAATCGTGGAGAGCTTGAACTTGTCCTGATTCTTCATTGCTTGCTTCATATCGTCGTTTAATCGCTCGCTAAGGTTCATCGTTGGAAGGATCCTCCTAGTACTTTCTCTTGCGCGCGGCCTCGGACTTCTTCTTGCGCTTGACACTTGGCTTCTCGTAATGCTTGCGCTTCTTCACCTCAGCCAATACGCCGTCTTTTGCAATCGAGCGCTTGAAGCGACGCAATGCAGCATCGATCGTCTCGTTCTTGCGAACCTTGGTTTCTGACACCAGTTTTCCCTCCCTCCGAAACAGACCGTCCAGAGCCCATAAACACGGTTATCAAACTTCATTATATGTTAAAAAGAAAGGCAGTGTCAACTTGCGGAATCCGCGACAAGCGCCCCCAGTTTCCGCCCTCCGAGCAGATGAATATGGAGGTGATAGACGACCTGTCCGCCATCGGCGTTGCAGTTGTTGATCAAGCGATACCCCGATGCGTCGATGCCCTGTTCGGCGGCGATTTGCCGGGCGGCCGCAAAAATTTCCGCCACTACCGCATCGTCTTCCGCGCCGACGTCGTTCATCGTCGGAATATGCTTTTTCGGAATGATGACGATATGTACGGGTGCTTGCGGCTGAATGTCGTGGAAGGCTACGACGTTTTCGCTTTCATATACTTTGCGCGACGGCAGCTCGCCCTTGACGATTTTGCAGAATACGCATTCCATTTGCTTTCGGTCTCCCTTCTTCAACTTAACGTTCCGCTTTCCGCTTCTCCTATCATATCGCAAATGGTGCGGCTCGTCCAACGCCGGAAGCCGGCGGACGTTCGCCGCTTCCGAAATGGGCCCTCTAGTCGGGGCGGGCGGCCCGGCCGCTCAGAAGAACGGCAGCAGCGACAGCGCCAGCAGCGCCGCAAGCGGGAATACGACCGGGTAAAACCGCCCGCGGGGATAGTAAGGATACGGATACAGGCCGTAAGGGGATCCCCAACCCCAGTACGGAACATAGGCCCGATAATCCGGGCCGTAGCCGGCGCCGCCATAGACGTCCGGGCCGTACACGTCCCGTCCGTCGTTCCCGTGCACCGCGACATATCCCCCTCCGGTCGGCACGGCCAACCGGACGAATTGGTCATCGACGCTTTCGATGATGCCGTCTATGCACCAGCCGTCCTTCGTGCGCAGCAGCACGTAGCGATGCCGGTATTCGTGGCACCATCTTTTGATATCGTGCTCCGTCGCCTTGCCGCCTTTGCTGCCTTTATCGCCTTTGCTGTTGTCCATGTGGCTCTTCTCCATCGCTGCGGTTAACCTCCTGCCTGCAATCGGTTTTACTCCATCATATGCGGCCCTGGGCATTCGGCTACTTGCTCCCTTCTGATAACAATTATCAATGCCGATTCGTTCAGACTTTCAGTCCGAAACGGCATTGGTTCCGGCGCGCGAACGCTCCTATAATAGAAGGGAACAGGAGGAATCCCGAATGGATATTGCGATTATTGGCGGAGGGCTTGCCGGATTGACGGCAGCCGCCTATTTGTCCGAACAACCTGCGATGCGCGGCGTATTGTTCGAGCGGAGCCCGCAGCTCGGTGGGCGCGCTTTCACGTATGAAAAAGCGGGATTTACATTGAATTACGGCGCGCACGCGGTCTACGGCATCGACCGGCATACGCTGACCGTCATGGAGCGGGAGCTCAAGCTGACGTTCGAGAGCAAACAGGTGGACAAACGGAAGGTCATGTACGAGAAAGGGAATCAGATTACGGAGGCACCGCTCGATTTTGTCAATCTCGTCAAAACGGATTTGCTCCGACCGCTGCAGAAGATGCGGTTTGTCGGAGAAATTACGGCGATCATCGCAAACATTCACCAACTGAAGCATTACGCCACATTAGGCGATTATATCGCCGCTTCCGGAGCGGGCGAAGATGTGAAGGAGCTGTGGGAGCATCTGGTCTGCTCCAACTTTTTCATCGCGCCCGAAGACGCGCGGAAAGTGCCGGGCCCGGTAATCGCCGACTATTATCATAATCTGTTCCTGTCGCAGCGGCCGGTCAATTACGTGCTGGGCAGCTGGGCGGTCATTACGAACCAGCTGAAAGCGAAAATGGACGCCTCCGGACGCTGGGAAACGGCGCTTAAAGAAGGCGTCGACGGCGTTCGTTACGAGAAAGGCAAATATTGGCTCAAAACGAAAAACAGAGAGCAGCCGTTCGACCGGGTCGTCTTCGCGATGCCTGTCCAGCAAGCGGTCAAACTGCTGGCCGGCACGCCATGGGAACCGTTCATGGCCCCGTACGAAAACAGCAGGCCGACCGAGGTCATGGTGTACGACGTCGGTCTGAGGCGGGTCGTCGCCCGCCCGTTCAGCTATATCAGCGATATGAACAACAAGCTGTTCATTACCGACGTCTCCGCCACCGACCATACGCTCGTACCGGAAGGAGGCCAGCTGCTGCAGGGCATCGCCTACTTGCATGACGATTCGCTGGCCACCGATGAGGAGCGCAAAGCGTACCTCGAAGAGCGGACGACCCGGATGGAAGCGCTGTTCGACCGTCATTATCCCGGCTGGCGGGATGCGATCGAGGTGAAGCGCGTCTCGAAAAAGGCGATGGTGCAGAGCGTCAAGCACATTAGCGGCAACCGCTTGCTGCCGAACCGGGTCGAGAGCGTGCCGTTCTATTTCTGCGGCGACGGCTGCGAAGGCAAAGGAGAACTCGCCGAACGGGCTTTCTCCAGCGGCCGCCGGGTGGCGCAGCTGATCCTGGAATCGGCATTGGCCGCAGTTCATTAACGCCTGGGCCGGCCCCCGCTGCGAGCCGGCACTTCCCGGCCTGCGCGCAGCTTGTCCGGCCGACCGCCCCTTCTCGGCCGACCGCCCCTTCTCGGCCGACCGGCCCTTCTCGGCCGACCGGCACTTCCCGGCCGACCGGCCGGGCCTGGGTGAACGTTAAATAGCCCCCGCCTAGCGGCGGGAGCAGGCTCCGACTATGCTGTTGTTAGCTTTTCTTCATCCGTCATTCGGCCGGAAGCCGAATTCGAACAAGGCATGAACAGTTCGAGCGCTTCGGCATCCGGCGGAGGGGATGAGCAGAGGTTCGTTCGCGCAGACGGATCGTTATTCGCGACTGAACATTATTCCTCGGACAGAACGTTGTTTCGCAGACAGCACGTTATTTTCCAACAGAAAGTTACTCTCGGACAGAAAGTTATTCCTCAGACGGAACGTTATTCCTCAGATAGGACGTTACTCCTCAGGTAGGACGTTACTCTAACGAATATCACAAGCGTTATTTGTGCTCATAAGCTGATTTTTGCGATTTAACGAATCTGAGCCACCTTATTTGCGATATTCCGCCTGAATTGGACTACTTTTAAGCAAATAGCGTTGCTCAGATTCGTTACAATTCCGGAACATCGATTTTTCGCCAAATAGCGATTGTCAGATTCGTTAGGCTTCTCTTGCCATGAGAATGTCACGGTTCGCCGGTCGCCTCGAATCGGGTTCGTGCACCTTGGCCCGTGCTTTTGCCTCCGGCTCCGATTCACTCTTGCCCGAGCCCGCTGAGTGATGGATTCGCCATGCCATTGTCCTCCACTTTCAGGATGGCTTTAGTTTGTCAGGCTTGGCTAAGATTGAACAGGCGGGCTGGGTTTGAAGCTTGCCGTCCTGACCTGGCCGACCGGCCGGGCCGAACTTGACGGGCTTCATGCGCTTCGAACCTTCATTGACCTTCGCCGGCGGCTCCGAACCCGGACATCGCGTCGAGCAGTTGTCCCCCGATGACGGCCCAGCCGCCGCCGCCGTTTTGCAGACGGATCAAAAACGATTTGTTGTCGCCCGCCGAAGTATCGAATTTGTCCAGAATACCTTGCATTTGTTCGTAAGCGGCGCGAATCGCCAGTATTTCCTCCCGCTCTGCTGCGGTCAGAACGCCCGCTCCGTTCGCAATATCGCCGAACGACCGCTCGACGGAAAGAATGAAGTCCGAAGCGCTGCGGCGTTCCGCAGCTGCATCCTCCCCGCTGATTTTCACCGCCGTTTCCGTGAATTCGGCCAGCAAGTCCGCATCCCGAAGCGACAGGCCAAGCCTGTACAGCGCCGACGCGCGCTCTTCCGGGGATACCGCTTCCAGCAAGCCGGCCGTCCCGTCCATGACGGACGCGACGTGCCGCTTCGCCCCTTCGGCCGCCCGAACAATCTGTTTACCGTTCTCGACGCCCCGATCCATTCCGTTCTTCAAATAGAGCGTGTACAGCAGCACGTTGCCCATCAGGCTGAACACAAGCAGAACAAGCGTAACGGCAAGCGCATATGAGCGTTTGGTCGATTTGGATTCCAACTTCATACTCCCTCTTTTCCATACCGTACAGTTACGGCAAGCTTAATAGGCGCAGCGCCAGAGCCGGGCCGAAAGGCGGCGGCTCCCCGTCCATGGCGCAAGGCGCTTCGCCGCTCTCGATGCCCGGCTGCATGCGGCGGCAACCGGAAACATAGGCGCACAGCCCGAGGCGCAAGGCGTCACATCGTTTCGATCGCGACGCGGCTGCCCGCCCCCGACGGATCCGCAGGCGTAACGATCAGCCGTCTCGGCAGCCGGGCCCTCAGCTCCGGCACATGGCTGATGACGCCGACAGCCAGTTCGCTCGTGTGCAGCTTTTCCAGCGCGGCAATGACCGTCTCCAGCAATTCCGGATCGAGCGTGCCGAATCCTTCGTCCAGAAAAAAGAATTGCAGCGGATGCCGCCCGCGCAGCTGAATTTGCGCCGATAGCGCGAGTGCGAGCGAAAGCGAGGCAAGGAAGGTTTCCCCGCCGGAAAGCGTCGACACCGGCCTGCGGATGCCGCCGTTCGCATCGTCGCGGATGACGAAGCCGCCGCCGGAATCGACCTCCAGCGCGTATCTCCGCTTCGTCAAGTAGCCGAGACGCTCCGATGCGACGCGGCATACCTGGACGAGCTGCTCCTCGGCTATGTATTCCACAAACGCATTGCCCCGGAAGACGGACTGCAGCTTGGCGAGACGGCCCTGCAGCTCCTGCAGCCCGCGCCGCTTCTCCTCGAGCTCCGTCCAGCGCTCGTGCTTGCCGGCCAGTTCGTCCCGATCGCGCTGCGCCCTTGCTTCCGCCTGCAGCTTCTCTTCGCTCGCCCGCTTCGCGGCGGTCCAGGCTTCAACGCAAGCGCTCCATTCTTCGTCCGACACCGAGCGACCGCCGAGCTGCTCGCGGAGCAGCTCCACCTGAGCCGCCAGCTGCTTCTCGGCCTCGCGATGCCGG
Organism: Paenibacillus cisolokensis; assembly: GCF_050481165.1. Classification (NCBI taxonomy): domain Bacteria; kingdom Bacillati; phylum Bacillota; class Bacilli; order Caryophanales; family Paenibacillaceae; genus Paenibacillus; species Paenibacillus cisolokensis. Next base: position 1,796 of record NZ_JBCNFP010000101.1, on the reverse strand, counting down.
GCGATCGCAGCTTCCATCGCTTCCTTCTGCGGCAGCAGCCCGCGCAGCGACGCAACGGCTTCGGCGCTCTCGAATTCCGAACCGGCAAGCAGCTCATCCCAATGCGCGGAAGCCGCGGCCAGCCGTTCGGCGGCGGTCTGCTCGGCTTCTTCCGCCGCGGCCCGGCGCTCGGCGCTCTGCTGCAGGGCGGCCTGGGCCGCCTCATGCTCGCGCTGTGCGGCCTGCAGCCGGTCGCGCAGCGACTTCAGCTCGCGCTCGGCTGCGGCAATCAGCTCGGCGGCGGGACGGCCGCCGGTCCATGCCGCCAGCCGTTCGCGCTGATCCGCCGCCAGCCGGCGGTCGCCCTCCAGCGCGGCGGCCGCCTGCACGGCTTCCAGCTGCGCCTGCCGCTCCGCCTCCTGCAGCTCGGCAAGCAATTGCCGGTGCTCTTCCAGAAAGGTGACGCTCCGTTCGAGCCGCTCCTTCAAATCGTCCGTTTCTTTGTCGCGGCGCTCCCAGTCGGCGAGCGTCTCCTCCGCCTTCTCCGGCGGCAGGCCGGGAAACTCTGCGGCCCACCGCCCGTCATCCGCCGCCATTGCCGCTTGCGCTTCCTCCGCCCTGCGCCGCACCGCCGCTAGCGGGCGCTCCAGCGCCCTTAGCTCGGCGGCCGCAGTCTCGGCACGGCTTCGCGCCTCGTTCAACCTTTTCAAGGCGGCGGTCAACTGCTGCCCGAACCGCCCGAGCTGCAGCTCGCACGTCCGGCGCCGCTCCTCCGCCGCCTCCAGCGCCGCGGAAGCTTCGGCAAGTCCGGGCGCTCCGGCGAATTCCGGCATCGCTCCGGGCGCCTGCGGAGTCGCGGCGACCGCGGCGGCCGCTTCAGCCGGCCACGCGCCGAGCAAGTCGCGGGCCGCGCGGCCGGCCGCATCGTCGGCGGAACGCAGCGGTTCGCCATGCAGGCCGTCTGCCGCTTCGCGCAGCTTGGCCAGCCATTCGTCTGCGCGGTGCCGGACAGGCGCAAGCGCGAGGAGCGCTTCCTGCATCCGCCGCAGCAGCCGCTCCCAAGCGGCAGCGCCGCCCTCGATCGCGTCTGCGGCGTCGGCAGCACCGGCGGTGGCGGCAGCGGTGGCAGCCGGCTGCGCGTTCGGCGCCGATTGGCCGTGCAGCGCCGGATGGCTGCAGGAGCCGCATACGGGGCAGGGCGCTCCGTCGGCCAGCTCCGCCGCAAGCTGCGCGGCAAGCCGCCAGCGCTCCAGCTCCCGCTCCCGCTGCCTTTCCCGCTGAAGCGCCGTCTCGGCTGCGGCCGCAAGCCGCCGCAAGCCGTCTTCCAGTTCGCCGAGCGCCGCCGCAACCGGCGAAACCTCCCGTTCGGCCGCGGCCAGCTCCCGCCGCTCGCGCTCGAGCGCCGCTTCGGCCTGGCGGCAGTTGTCCGCCGCTTCGGCGGCGGCCTTTTCCTGCGCGGCCAGCTCTTCCCGGGCGGCGGACAGCTGTGCCGCCAGCGCCTGCCGCTCCTGCAGGCGGCGCGACAACAGCAGGCGCTGCTGGCGCTCGTGCGGCTTCAGCTCGACTGCCTGCAGCGCCGCTTTCAGCTCGCTCTGCCGCGCCGTGCCGCGAGCGAGCTTCTCGTTCGTTTGGGCGGCATGCTCGCCATAACGCCGCTGCCGTTCGACGGCGTCCGCATGGCGGCGCTCGCCGTCCTCGATCGCTCGCGCAAGCTTGGCGGCTTCTTCCTCGAGCCGCAGCGCTTGCGCGAGCTGGTCGAGCCGCAGCGCCAGGCGCGGCTCGGCCTCAGCCGCGGCGGCGCTCGCCGCGGTCCATGC